>CABQMD010000204.1 GCA_902465145.1 uncultured Succinatimonas sp.
CGCAAAGTTTTTTGATGTCATCAAGGCTGTTTGGAGCATTGACACGGGCACCGAACGACGGGCCTCCTATATATACGGCATCGGCTCCGCTGTCTATGGCAGCCAAGCCGCATTCTAAGTTTTTGGCGGGGGCGAGCAGTTCTATGGTTCTCATGAATGTTTTTCAGATCATTAATTAACATACGCTATTCTTCGAAATTGTAACGCCTTAACCTGAAAATTTTGCAAATACTGGTGTGGTGAATTTAAAAAAACGAATACTTTCAACGTAAAAAAGTCCTTCCGTAACTTGATTAAGGAAGGACCTGATAAAAAAGGAAGGACCTGATAAAAAATGAGACTTAAAAAAGTTGCAAAGAGATCATTCTGCTTTAAAAGCTTTCATATTTTCTTTCGCCCCTTTTAAGATCATATGAACTTCACTGCCTATGCAGAAAATGTTCATGCCTTGTGACTGCCAGTAATGCAGTCTTTCGATGTTAGCGTCGACAATTCCCAAAGATTTTCCAGCTTTTTTGCAGTTTTTAATGACTTTAGCTACCATTTCTTTGACTTCCGGTGCAAAAACTTGACCGGGGATCCCGCTTTCTGCAGCCATGTCGTTAGGTCCGATGATCAAACCGTCAATTCCTTCCACTGAAGCAATATCAAGTGAATTGGCTACAGCTTCCCTTGATTCTATCTGGGCCAGTAAAACAGTTCTGTCGTTAGCTGTTTTCAGGTAGTCAGGCAAGGAATCTACATGATATCCGGTATGAGCTCTGGTAGTTGAGATCCCTCTTTGACCAAGCGGGGCGTATTTTGCAAATTGAACTGTATCCTTTGCTTGTTGCACGGTATCGATCTGGGGAAGTAACAGACCATCCACACCTATATCCATGACTTTGGTAATAAACTCTCTTTGTACGGATGGAACTCTTACTATCACCTTGATCCCGAAACCGTTTCCTACCGAAGTAATATTTGCAATTTCGTTGAAATCAAAATAACCGTGTTCACAATCTACAAATACAAATTCATAGCCGGCTGATTTAAGCATTCTTACAAGATTCGGGGTAGATATCTCCGAAATCATGGTTCCGATCACGTTTTTTTGGTTGCAGAGTTTTTCTTTGAAAGCATCCATGATTTTTCCCTTCATTATTCTTTAATTGTGAGAGTTAAGTCGTTGTTGTCATATACAGAGGAAATGTTTCCTGAGCAGTACATGGCTGCGATGAACATCCCGAAGATTGCTTCATCTTGCATGATCGGTAGCTGGCAGTCCTTCTTTGTAGCAAGACGGATTTTTTCTATAAGTTCCGGAACCTTAAAGGAAACACCGCCGGCACAAACAATTTTGGAGATCCCTTCGTAATTACCCAGCTGTTCAAGATGTTCACGGTAGCTGTGAGCCATTGCAACAAACATTGCCTTAAATATTTGACCGATATTTAAGTTGTCGGCGGTGATCCCGCTTATATTTCCGCCGTCAAGGTGATTACCGGAGGCGTAAAAATACGGATCTATGATTAAAGATTTGCTTTCGTTTTTATGCTCTTCTTTAAGTAGAGAATGTACTTTGGTCCAAATGTCGTCGTCTGATAATTTTGTTCCGCACAGGCTTTGAATGCTTTGTTTTAAAAAATCGATGACAACTTTTAAGGTTCTGCCTGAGGGTAATTGAGAGATTGTTCTTAAATACAGTCCGCCGAAGAAAGGTCTGGTTTCAAAAACACCTGGTTTAAGGCTGTCAGTCACATACATAACCTGACTTGCGGTTGCTATATTAATAAGGGCACATCCTTTATCTATTCTTGAACCCAGTGCCGCAATCTGCATATCTCCGAAATCAGGATATATTTTGATTTTGTTACCGTTTAAGCTTATCTCTCCGATCACTTCATTGTCAGATTTAGCAATTTGCGGCAATTTGATCTTTTCAAGACCTAAAGTTTCTATTAATTTTTCGTCAATATCTCTGGTATCGACCTTGATAAGGCCTATTGGTGCAGCATTGTGCGGATGACAAATATTCTTTCCGCATAGTCTGCTGGTGATGAAAGATCCAAGTGAGAACAGTTCTCCTTCAGGCGAAAATTGTTTTTGTTGTATTGCTGTATAGAGATTACATAAGCCCATCATTGGTTTTAGGTATACGCCGTGATGTAACATGTCCTCAGGAGCAATTTTTTTCTTGAGTTCTTCAAGATAAGAAAATTCTCCGTTTTTTTCTATGCAACGTTGATCTTGCCAAGAGATGTAAACAGGCTCTGCATTTTCCGGTTTGAATACTATCCCGTGCATTTGGGTGGAAAATAATAAGCCGGTTATATCACTGATCCCAGTGGTAAGCTTATCTAGTAGATCTTGCACCAGATCCATATAGCATTCGGCAGGAACCTCAAAGCAATTAGGATCGCTTTTTAAAGTTTTCTGCGGAGAAGGGCGTTTATCTTTTGCAATAAGCGTATGGGAGCAAAGGTCAAAAAGGGCGGCCTTTACAAAGCTACTTCCAATATCTATCGTAATGAATTTACTCATAATTCATCCTTATAATGCGAAGTGTTCCCACTTCGCATTTGATAGTTCTAAAAAATTACTTCATGTATTTTGTATAGGCCTTAAAGACTTCAGAACTGACTTGTTTTTCTATGGAAGGGTAAAGACCGGTGACAAGATCCTTGAACTTACTAAGTTGTTCAGGCGATAAGGTGTGGATCTTTCTTCCTGCATCAGTAAGTTTCTTTTCGTATTCAGCATCGTGGCTGCGTATGTATTGTTCTCCGGCGCTAATTGCATATGCCATTGC
>CABQMD010000205.1 GCA_902465145.1 uncultured Succinatimonas sp.
AAACAAAAAAAAGGCATGAAGGAATCTTATGTTTCGGTTCCCGTTAACGCCGTATTATGGATTTTATCTGCCGTTCTTATTTGCGGTGCTATTTTTGGCAACTACTACTATGCCAATTATGTTCTGATTGACGAATCAACATTGCAGCGCTTGGCTCGTGTCGGTTTAGTTATAGTTGCTATTGTTGCAGGTTTGGCTGTATTGCTCTTTACAAACAAAGGGCACGAAATGCTTAAGTTCGGCTCTGAGTCTTACACCGAGTTGCTTAAAGTAATGTGGCCTACCAGACAAGAGGCCGTACAGACCACATTTATTGTTTTTGTGGCTGTTAGTGTTGTAAGTTTGTTCTTGTACCTGTGCGATGTTGTTTTTTTGCAAATCGTACGTGCGATTACCCTCTGATAAAAAGGCTCGAAAATGGCAGATAATACCGAATTTGAGGCACCGATGCTTGATGAAGCACCATTTGCCGAGGCTACCGAAACTGCTTCTCCTGCAGAAGGTAAAGATGAGAAAACTATAGTTACCCGTGGTATAGATGCGAAGAAACAATCGCTCAATGCTAAAGGACCTATGAGATGGTATGTGATTCAGGCTTTTTCTGGTTTTGAGCAACGAGTCGCTTTAACTTTGTCTGAACGTATTAAGCTTTATCATATGGAAGACGATTTTGCCGAAGTACTTGTTCCTAAGGAAAAGGTTAAGGAAATCAAGGATGGCAAAAAGCACGAAACCGAGAGAAAGTTCTTCCCCGGCTATGTGCTGGTTCATATGCGTATGAATGCTGATACCTGGCAGTTAGTTAAGCATACTGATCGTGTTTTGGGGTTTATCGGAGGTACATCTGATCGTCCTTTGCCCATTACCGAGGCAGAAGCAAACAGGATCTTGGATCGCCTGAAAGCCAGTGAAGAAAGTCCTCGTCCTAAGACTGAATTTGAAGTGGGTGAGACTGTACGTGCTATTGACGGAGCATTTAAAGATTTTGTCGGCACCGTCGAGAAAGTGGATTACGACAAGAATCGTCTTACCGTTTCCATTGCCATATTCGGTCGTGCCACTCCTGTGGATTTGGAATTTTCTCAGGTCGAAAAAGATCTTTGATATTCATCCTTGTAATCAGGCGGCGTATGCCGCCTTTTTCTTTTGGTAAGTGCGGTTTTTTTGAGGTATCGAAAAATAATCCTGATTAATGTAAAAAAGGCTTGTAAATCGCATTAATCTTATATAAAATCGTACAGATCTTTTGTGCGATCCTTTTTAAATTAAGATCGATTCGTAGATTTAACGAATTTGGGATACGCAGGGAAGCGCATAGCGCGATATCACCCACATCTTCGAGGAATACCTCAAAATGGCAAAGAAAGTAACTTCCTACATTAAATTACAGGTTGGAGCTGGCAACGCAAATCCTGCTCCTCCGGTCGGCCCCGCTTTGGGTCAGCACGGTGTTAACATCATGGAGTTCTGCAAAGCCTTCAATGCGAAGACTGCGAACATGGAAAAGGGTTCACCCATCCCTGTAATCATCACCGTTTATTCTGATAAGTCTTTCACCTTTGTGTCAAAGACTGCTCCTGCGTCTTATCTTGTGAAGAAAGCTGTTGGTATTAAATCAGCTTCTCACAAGCCTGGTACTGAAGTTGCAGGCAAGATTACTCACGCTCAGTTGCTTGAGATTGCCAAGGCTAAAGAGCCTGATATGACTGGTGCTGATCTTGAGGCATCCGCCCGTTCTATCGCTGGTACCGCCCGTTCCATGGGCATTCAGGTGGAGGATTGATCATGGCAAAGTTAACTAAGCGCATGAAAGAAATCCGCCAGTTCGCTGATAAGACGAAGCTTTTCACTCCTAACGAAGCTTTTGACACTTTGAAGAAGACTGCAAAAGCTAAATTCGTCGAGAGTGTTGATGTTGCCATTCAGTTGGGCATCGATGCTACTAAGTCTGATCAGAACGTTCGTGGTGCTGCTGTTCTTCCTAACGGTACCGGTAAAAACGTCCGTGTGTTGGTCTTTACTCAGGGTGAAGCCGCTGAGCAGGCAAAAGCCGCTGGTGCAGACGTTGTCGGTATGCAGGAAGTTGCCGATGAGATTAAGAAGGGCTTTATGGACTTCGACGTCGTCATCGCTACCCCTGATGCAATGCGTGTCGTTGGTCAGTTAGGTCAGATCTTAGGACCTCGCGGTTTAATGCCTAACCCTAAGGTCGGTACTGTAACCCGCGATGTTACCACCGCCGTCAAGAATGCCAAGGCTGGTCAGGTACGTTATCGTAATGACAAGACCGGTTGCATTCAGGCTTCCATCGGCAAGGTCAGCTTTACCACTGAGCAGTTGGTGCAGAACCTTTCTGCTCTGTTGGATGCTATCACCAAACAGCGTCCTAGTGCTGCAAAGGGTGCCTTTATCAAGAAGATTGCCGTGTCCACTACCATGGGTATTGGTGTGAACGTTGACAAGAATCTGATTGGCGGACCTGCTGCTGACAACGCTGCCGAATAAGCAGATTTTAAAATCGCGGGGATTTATCCCCGCATTTGGAAGGGGCTCGTCCTCTCACCAAAGACCGCAGGAGGAGAAATCCTTAATTTTCCTGCGTAGGCGGAGATAAGCTCCAACGGAATTTTTCCTTGGAACTGATTTCCATCAGGCCCGAAAGGGTAACCGGTCCGCTAGGACCATTCGGAGTCACTGCTAAAAATGGCATTGAATATCGAAGACAAAAAGGCAATTGTCGCTAAAGTTGCAGAAGCTGCCCAGAAAGCTGTTTCTGCCG
>CABQMD010000206.1 GCA_902465145.1 uncultured Succinatimonas sp.
AAGTAGGATCTTGATCTTAGGATGCACTCTTTGCGCTCCCAAGGCAAACGCATTGATCCCCCTTACAATTTCCGGATCTGGCTTGGCTGCCACAAAACCTAAGATCTTGCGTTTTGACATCAACGCCGCAAGTATGCCCGATAAATATCTTGCCTGATACATGCCGAACAATACGGGGTGGTAATTAGGCTCGGCAACTGAAGCGTCAAAACCTGAAAACTGTACAAAAGGATGAGAGCGCATGTAGGCACGGAATTTTTGAGGATCTTCTGGTCCAGTTAGTACTATGAGTTTTGCCCCCATGCGCAGCAAAGAATTGCTGCTTTCAAACAGCGTCGTCTCATTGCTTCCTATCGAATCTACCGTACGCAGTTCGTAATTCATATCGGCGCATACTTTGCCAGCCGCATCGTAATTGGCTCCGTACCAACCGTCGGCATAGCGCGATCCAGGGATCACCAATCCTAAGATCCCGTGATCCTCCCGCGGCTGCCACCACTGAGCATAAGCTACCACCAGCACTGACAAAATTAGTATAGCCCGCAAGGTATAAGGCAACTTTCTTAATAAATTCCAATACTTTTGCAAACTCTCTTTCATCTGAGTACGGGACCTATCTTTCACATCAGGAGCATTTTTCTATCGATAAGTTCTGATGCGCTCTTAAATTACGGAACCAGATACGTTCCTTCAACAAACCAGGGATCTCCCAAAAACGCATTTCTGGACAAAGTCTGTCCGCGATGACAACGTTCGTTTCCGTCGCTGTCAAAAATATCTCCTTTGAAAATGACATAACCGCTGCGCATCTGCCTATCCAACGCGTACAATTCTTTAAGTTCAGCCTCATCAAGATCGCCGCCGTATGTTCCCATGCTTACGTCTTGATCTCCAAAAGGGAAATAAAGCTCGCTCACATACTGTCCGCTTAAAGACTTCACCGCCTGCCGCAGGATATTTTCAGCAGAGATCTTGATCTGAGTTACCATAAGATGCGACGCAGTGTTAGGGTCTTCGAGAAAACCTACATAATGCACTCCGCGCATGCGAGCCCGCCTTGAAATTGCATTGTTAGACGCAAAATAAGCTAAGGTATCCACAGTCCAGATATCAAGCAGACGATCGCATGCAGCCTCTGTCGATCCTTTATGCCCCATATAATCAGAATGCGTAACGAATACCATGATCCCAGATACCGCTTGGCGGGCTCCCATTACAAAGGCATTTACCACGGCTTTGGAAAGCGCTTCAAAATTTTCAACTACAAATCCTATACGCCCGCTTTTTGAGGCTTTGGCCGCAGCAAATCCTGCCAGATAGTAAGCATTTTCAAGAGCAAGTTTAAGCTCGGTATAACCGTACGTCTGCTCTTTGGGAGTATAAAATCCGGCATAACGCATGCCCTCTTTAATCCCCTGTTGCTGAGATAATAATAAAGCTGGATCTTTAAAGGTTCCAAGAATGACTTTGGTAATGCGCCGATCACGCATTGCTGATACAGCTTTTTGCAGATCATCCGCGCTGACATCCTGCAAATATACGAACTTCACCCCAAGATCACGCTCTGCATTGGACGAGGCGATAAATAAAGCCCTGTTCCATCCATGATCGGTCGTTTTCCCCGGTAAAACCAGTGCTACTTTCTCATCGCCTGCAGTTTTGGCTCCGTCTTCTTGTTGCATAAAATACAAAAAAATACTGGCGCAAATTACCAGCGGCAAAGCCATTGCTATATGTAGGATCCTGCACTTTAGCATGCTGTCACCTTTTTATTGACATTTTTACCTTGGTAAAACTTAAAGTTACGATTAGTCTTCAGGCAGAAAAATGTTTTTAAATCCAGAAAAAATCAAATCGTTTTTCGTTAAGACACGAAAGTACATCATTTTTGATCTTTTTTTGCTATTTACGTCTAATCTCAATGCGATTGTGCCACGAATGGCTGGTTTTTTCTATGCAGACGCTTTGACAAATCCAGATGATTGCAAGATCAGATGATCCCGATCACAAACGTAATTTGCATAAGGCATGATGATCATCGGGCGCTTTTTCATCATAATGATCGGACACTTTTTGATGTTCTCTCCGATGTAAAAAAGAAAAGTCATGCTCCCCCTGCGAGGAAGGTTCTCACTCCACAAGGTATCAGTTGCATGATCTCAAACCTTTACCTGCCTAATGCTTTTTTTTAAAAGCGGTAATTCGCTCTTAGTTTACGGCGTGCCCCTAAGTACCAGCGCACGTTCTTCATCGTTCATGTCGTATAGGTCAAAAATTTTATCCTGAAGCTTGTCAAACGCAAAACCGGCATCATTGATCCCTCTTTGCTCAAGCTCGTAACATAAAGGCTCAAAAAATTTCAGACAATCTTCGTCAGGATTGGGTAACGGCAGGTTCTCTAGATGTGAACGCAGGATCTTTACGGTATTAAAACGCTTAAGGAAATAAAAACGTACGGCCTTGGAATTAAGTAGTGCCGTAAGATAACGACACATTTGCAAACTGAGATCAAGCGCCATGAAATTACAACTGTTGAGCGTAAGACGTCCTTTTAAATCCAAAGTTGCCACGGGATATCTTGAGATGAAACGATAGAGGATGCGCCGCGGAGCACGCAATAGATCTTGCTTGGCGCACTGCTGAAAAAGCGCCGGGGTATAAGCTAAAAACTCATTGCTTTCTTTAATGCAAAAAGGTTCGATGTTGCTTCCTCTTAAAACCGTTTCAAGATCATCTCCTGCCTCATGTTTGATAAAACGCTCATTATCACCGGTAA
>CABQMD010000207.1 GCA_902465145.1 uncultured Succinatimonas sp.
TCTGCCGCTTGGAGCAGATCTCAAGAATTTTTTTGGCACGGGTGATCCCCGTGTAGATGAGCTCGCGGCACAACACCAGATTATCCTGCTTGTCTGACAGCACTACCACGGCCTTTTCATATTCAGATCCCTGTGATTTGTGTATGGTCATGGCATAGGCATCCTCACAATTTCCAAGATATACGGGATTTATAGCTCTGGCCTTGTCTTTTTCATTAGGATCTGGGAACCAAACTTTAAGCTCACCTGACTTGTCGGACGCTGCAAATCCTACATCGCCGTTGTGAATGCCGATGGAATTGCTGTTGACCGCGGCCATCACCACCCTGCCTGTAAACCATAAGTCGGAGGAGTGTACCTTCCGTTTTTTGATGATCTCCTTTACCATTTCGCGGTTTAAGCTCTTAACCCCGAAAATTCCTGAGCGGTTTGAACACAAAAGGCGGTAGCCGTCCAGCAATTTAAAGGCAAAACCTGCAGTTTTTTCATCAAGATAAGGATGCTGCTCCACGTAATCAAAAAATGCCCCGTAGCCTTTGATCATCGAATCTTCAATCAAATTGCGCATTACTTTACGGACATTTGTATCGTCATAATCTCTGAAGATCACATCAGGAAAAGTCCTCAGGGAGTCTGCCGTCTTTTGCAAATACCAAAACGCTTCGTCTTCTTGGTATTTTAAAACTGCGGTGTTGACCGCCCGCGCAAGTTTACCTATGCCCGAGTCTTCTTTAAACCTGAAGCTTTTGGTTAAAAACATCACATGATCAGACATTTGCACCGGATCTTTTAAGGCATCTTCCGGGCATGCTGCCAAAGCTGCCGTTGCCTTTACGATCTCTTTTGAGGGCATGCGCAATTGGCAAAGATCGGCCATGACGGATCCTGCCTCTACCGAGCAAAGTTGATCTTTATCGCCAAGTAGGATCAAAGCCGAGTATTTTGGCAAAGCCTTGCACAGCTTGTAAAAAAGCGGCATATCAATCATGGAGACTTCGTCTGCTACCAAGATGTCACAAGGAAGAGGATTTGATTCATTAAATTTGCTAAGCGTGGAGTGAGGATGTACCCCGATAAGCGAGTGTACGGTCGAAGCGCTGCGCGGTATGCGCTCAAGCAAAGCCTCCATACTCTCTATTCCGGCTTCTTTAAGCAAAGTATCAAGCTCGGCATGGGGCTTTCCTGCTTTAAGCATTTCATCAAGCTTCTGGGTAATGGACTCGCCCACGCGTCCTGAGGCTTTGCCGGTAGGAGCACAGAGCATGATCCTTACGTCTTCATGCTTGTTGTGCCGCAACTTTACTGCCAGCATGATGAGCAAAAGATTGGTAACCGTGGTGGTTTTGCCGGTCCCGGGACCTCCTGAGATCACGGTAAACCCTGATTGCAAAGCCAAAGCCGCCGCACACTTTTGCTTGTCTACTTCATTTGGGAAGTCATGTTTAAATTTTTCAAAAAGCAGATCCAGCATCTTTTTGGCAAAGAGTAGATCCTCGTTGCTCTTTAAAAACGGTTTGGCTTGCTCATGCTCTTTTATCAAGGCGGCACAACCTGCCTCATAGTTGTAATAACGCCTGAAATACAGACGACCTTGATCAAAGACTAAAGGAGTTGGAATGTCAGATCCTGCAGTCCCCACCGCGCTGCAGGATAAAGCTTTTTGCAACGCTTCGTCCTTAAATTTTTCAAGACTGTCACCGTATTTTTTATATAAAGAAGAAGCGAAGTTACACGAGTTCTGCCCCAAAGTCTGAGCCTCGTTTAAAGCATCGTCATCTGTAAAACGCTCTTTAAGATCAAAGAGTATGTCCTCCTTTGCCTTTAAATTCTCATCTGACGGGCAAAGTCTCAAACACACGTCGCCTGCGTCAGTGCGGCAGCAAAGCTCACAAACCAACAGCAAGAGCTCAAGATTGCAATCTTTATAGCTATGCATAAGCTCATTGCACAAGGCAAAAGCCAAAGGCGGAAGGCAATTACTGCTTCTTAGGGAAGATACGAACTTTTCCAATGTCTGTTTCATGTCAGTCCTGCCTTAATTTTCTTCGTGCTCAAAAAGCTTATCTAACTCTTCTATGATCTCTTGTTTGGGTTTGGTGTAAAAAATCCCGTGATCCTGACCGTCCGCTCCTCTCATGCCGCGCAGATACAGATAAAGCACGCCGCCGAAATCCCGTTCGTAACTGTAATCTCTGATGCGGTTTCTTAAAAAACGATGCAAGGCCAAAGAATAGAAAAGATACTGCACGTCATAGCGGTTGCGCGGATCAAAAACCGAACGCATTACCGCCTCGCGACTGTAATAGTCATACGAGCCGCCGAGGTTCGTGGATTTATAGTCGGCCACGAAATAAGCTTTGTGTCCGTCGCGCTTGCCTTCAAACACCAGATCAAGCGATCCGGTGACAAAACCTGACAAAACCTTTTGAGACAGCCAAAGCCTGTCCCACTCAGGATAAATTTCCTGAGCACTGCTCTTGCACAAAGAGTTTATTTTCAGGGTCGATACGTCAGAAGACGGCATGAGGTATTCCATTTCAGCAAGCCACTGCCCTTTTTTCAAATCCCCGAGACAAAAATCCGCTCCTGCCTCTTTGACAGGACAGAAAACGATGTCGCGATACCAGACGCTCAAGGCTGCCAACAAATCATCTTCTGCTGACAAAGCCCCGCTCTTTTGTGTCCATTGCATGGCAAGATATGAAAAAAGCGGATGATTTAAGGCTGCTCGTCTTACAAAACTTTCTAAATAT
>CABQMD010000208.1 GCA_902465145.1 uncultured Succinatimonas sp.
TTTATCGCAATGGAGCGCTCTGGCAGATGAAGAGCAACTTCGGGCCGTACAACGGCTGCAAGCATTGATTGATTGCGGAGCAGCCGTTTGGAATGAAAACCAGGCCTGTGTAATGCTTCCTGACGCGATTTTGGCTGTGGGAATGTCTTATGAGCTGTGGCCAAAGCTCGGTCTTCCTGATATGGGTAGCGAATCGTTAGCCATAGAACATGAAAGTTCACCTTATCTTAATAATTTCAGTATTGATTACATCTTTTATTCAGAGCGTCGCCGACGTTTGATATCCCCGGTTCGTCAAGGACTATTATTTAAAACCTCAAGTGCGGTAGTTCACTTGTTGCCGCCAGAGACTTATATAGTTGCCGAAACCATTGATCAATTATTAAGAGAACGGTCCCAAGGAAAAATCGATCCTAAATTTGCCTGGGCTAGGGCAGATGCCGTTTTGAGCGCTTGTGAGGCAGTTAAAAACGCTGTTTCAGAATTTAGTCACGCAAAATTGCTTACCGGATATCGATTCACGGCGGAGCTTAACGATGACGGAACAATAGTTCCGGTCGTGATCAGACCTAAAAGGGCAGGAGATGATGATTTTGTTCCGTTATTGCTTAAAAAGGAAAAGGAAGCTTTTGCCAAATACTTAAACAGCGATATGAAGCTTACAAGCCATGTTCCTGTAGGTAAAGATACTTATCTTTTCATGCCGAAGGATACTTTATTGATGCTTGAAGCTGTAAGAAAGATCAATAAAGGCACAGCACAGGACAGACTGTCTTTTTTGGCCAATCCTGCGCATAAGCTGGCATCATTAATCGATGATCCTGCGATAGAACCGGACAGCCTTGAAGAGATCATTTCCAATGTTTTTGTAGAGACACCTGAGTTTTGCAGCGATCGCGTCAAAGCTTTGGGACCTTGGCAGAAGGAAACCTGTTCATTTGTAAAAACGATCCCAGCAGATTGGTTCGGAGATACTGATGATCGCGTGGGCGTTTTGCTTGACGGCGAATTTCTTTGGCTCAGCGAAACAGAATTGCGCCGCATAGTCGAAAAAGTCAAAAAAGCTTTGGCTCAGGGCCTTGATACGGTCGAAGTAAACGGAGCGGAAATACCGCTTGAAACCGTACAGATAGAAGAACTTGAAAAATGTCTGGACAAATTCAGCAAGTCAGAATCGGAAGAGCAAAAGCTTGATGATGATCATGAGCCAGAAGGATCCGCAGAGCATGGAAAAAACAAATCTGCTGAATTGAATTTGGGCGAAGACGAACAAAAAATACTGTTCGGTCCGGATATTAAACGCAATCTGCATGCACTTGAATATAACGCACAATTTGCCAAACGTCATCCTTGGCAGCATCAGTTGTCTTCTTTAAATGCCGGATGTTCTCTTTTACCTCATCAGCAGGAATGTTTGGAATGGCTGTGCGAATTATGGAATTTAGGATGTCCTGGAGCTCTGCTTGCCGATGACATGGGACTTGGCAAGACCATAGAATGTCTGGCTTTTTTAGCTTGGATTGCCGAAGGAAATCTTAGTGATGATAAGAATTTGCCGGCACTTATCATCGCACCTGCCGGTTTGCGCGCCAATTGGCTTGAAGAGGGAACTAAATGGCTTGGTGAGCGTTTTGGTAAAGGCGTGCATCTTACCAGCGGATTAATTTCCAAATTAAAATCTTTGCCGCTTACCGAACAATATGAGCAACTAGAAGACAAGTACTGGACTGTTACCTCTTATGAAACAGTCCGCATACATCAGGATTTCTTCGTGTGTCACAAGTGGGGACTTATCGTTCTTGACGAAGCCCAGAAGATCAAAACTCCGAATTCATTAAGTACTGAATGCATCAAGTCCTTAAAATCAGAGTTTGTCCTGGCAATGACCGGCACTCCAGTAGAAAATTCGTTCATGGATTTGTGGTCGATTATGGATGCGGCGATCCCCGGGATCATGGGCTCTGCTAAGGAATTTGCCGACAAATGGTGTGACGATTCCAAAATTGACAGTTCGGGAAAGCAGTTGCACGATCTGCTGATTGGTAAAAATTCTGATCAAAAGTTGCGCTTGATGTTGCGCAGATTAAAAACAGATCGTCTTAAAAATCTCCCGCTGAAAACAGAAGAAATCACTCCTGTGATCATGCCGCCGCAACAGGCTAAAGCTTATGCCAAAGCTTTGGAAGAGGCGAAGACAGATCCCGGCGAACAAAAAAACGGCATAGCCTTGCTCTATAGTCTGATGTCCATTGCATTAATGCCCAGAAGATTAGGGTGCAACGGTAATGATGAAATAACCGATCAAGATATAGCCTCTTCAGCAAGATTGACGGCATTGTTCAGAATTTTGGACGAGGTCCATGAAAAGAATGAAAAAGCGGTGATCTTTGTGCTTCATCTGGAATTGCAAGCTTGCTTGGCCCGTAAGATCTGCAAGCGCTATAAAATGGACCATATTCCCGGGATCATCAACGGCTCTATGGAAGCTCAGGCGCGTCAGCGAGTAGTCAAAGATTTTCAAGATCCTCTGAAAAAAGATTGTTTTGATTGTGTGGTTCTTACCGGAAGAGCAGCCGGTACAGGTCTAACTCTTACTGCAGGAAATCACGTCATTCATCTTGAAAGATGGTGGAATCCGGCTGTTGAAGATCAGTGTTCGGCAAGATGTTGGCGCATAGGTCAGGAAAAAGACGTTGTCGTGCACATTCCGGTAAGCCAATTCCCCGGAGGAAAGATCAAAA
>CABQMD010000209.1 GCA_902465145.1 uncultured Succinatimonas sp.
CATCGATGCGCTTACGCGCAAGTTTTTTCACAGCAATCCAAAAGAAGTTGATGCGGCAGTAAGGGAAATCTTTGAAACTCTCATTGAAACCTTGTCATGCGGTGAACGTATCGAGATCCGTGGATTCGGCAGTTTTGAGATCAGGGTTCGCGAACCGAGAATTGCACACAATCCCAAAACTGGTGAACAGGTTTCTTTGGAACGTCGCAGAGTAGTTCATTTCAAACCCGGTGTTGAATTAAGACAGAGAGTCGATTATCACAGCCGTAGAGTGGAAGATAAACAAAAGCAGCAGGAAGAAAAAGTCGAATCCAAGCAGACCGATTTGTTCGCTTCAGTTTGAATTTTGTAAATTTTCTCTCAGAGATCGCGGTGCCGCGAGTAAACTTTAGCTGTGGTATCATAAATTTGTAGAAGCAAGGCTTGCTCGTTGTTTTTTTTTAAGCAGAGAATATGGAGTTTTTATGCTGAAAAAGTGGCTGTATGCTGCGATCCTTTTGGTTTTATTTGCAATAGGTCTTGCTCTTGGCGCTTTTAATGAAACTGCGGTAGATTTTGATTTTCTCTTCGTTAAAGCAAAAATGCCGTTGGGAATGATCCTGATCATAGGAGTAATTTTCGGGCTTGTTTTGGGCCTTTATATGTCGTTTTTAATGTGCTTTAAATATTGGCGGCAGATAAGACAGGCAAAAGCGCAGCTACGCAAGGCATTAAAAGAAAACGGTCTTTCTGATCCGTCATCAAAAACCTTAGAAAAGTAACACTATGCTGGAGTTGCTGTTTCTGCTTTTGCCTTTGGCGGCTGCTTATGGTTATTACATGGGACGCAATTCATTGCGTTCGAAAAAGCTTAACGCCAAGAACAGGCATAATGCGACCTATCTTAGGGGAGTTGAGTACCTTTTCAGCAACAATCAGGAAAAAGCGGTAGATAAATTCATCGCTTATCTTAACGGTACTGATCCAACTTTTGAAAGCCGTTTAGCGTTGGGAAATCTGTTAAGGCAGAGAGGGGAATTTGACAAAGCTATAGCCTTGCATGAGCGAATGGCAGCAGATGAAACTTTGGATGATGCTGAAAAAGAGTTGGCTACTTTAGAATTATCCAGAGATTTCTTGAATGCAGGTGTTTTTAATCAGGCAGAAGAGTTATTAAAAAATCTGATTAACATTCCCAGACAGCGCGTGGAGAGTGCCAATTTACTTTTAAAAGTCTATGAACGAGAAGGTGATTATCAGGCTGCTATAACGGTTGCTGAATTCTACTCTGAAGTTTTGGGGAATGAAATAAAAGGAAGACTTGCGGATTATTGGTGTGAAATGGGTAATGCCGAGCTTGGACAGGGGAATATTGAAAAAGCACGTTCTTTTTTTAAAAAAGCATTGAATAATGATCCAAAAGCGGTAAGACCAAGACTATGTATTGCCGAGACTTTACTAAAACAGGGCAGATATAACGAAGCTTTTGTGTCGGTGAAAGATGCCTGGTCCAGCGATCCTGTATACGGTTTATTGTGTCTTGATCATCTGAAACGCTGTTTTGTAAATAAGGCAGATCCTAAATACAGATTTGCACTTGAAGATTTGGTTCACAGAACTAATTCTGCATCAGCCATGGTCGAATTGGTAAAGGCTACTGAGTTAAGTTCTGGAGCTGATGATGCAGAGGCCATGTTACTTAATTTTTTGCATGATAAAGCAAATTTAAAGTTGTTTTCTGCGCTGATGGAATTGCGTTCACATAAATTGCGGGCTGGTGAAAATGATGCTCTTATGCAGTTAAAAAGTCTGATGGATGCCCAGATAGTACAAAGTCCGCGTTTTGTATGCAGAAAATGCGGTTTTGAATCGTCGGTTATGTTTTGGCAGTGTCCGTCATGCCGCAGATGGCGAACGTTAAAGCCAAGACACGGAATCGACGGAGATTAGAGGAGTTTTTTATGTTTGATCCCAAGGTGATTGTTGCTTTGGATTACAACTGCGCCGATGAGGCGCTTTCTTTTGTTTCTAAGGTAAGTCCTGAAATTTGTCGACTTAAGATCGGCAATGAGCTTTTTACTACAGCAGGTCCGGAATTTGTCGGTAAATTATGTGAAAAAGGCTTTAAAGTTTTTTTAGATCTTAAGTTTCACGATATTCCCAATACAGTGTCCAAAGCTTGTGAAGCCGCGGCAAAACTGGGAGTTTGGCTTGTAAATGTACATGCTTTAGGCGGCGCTGTAATGATGAGCAAAGCTGCAGAAACCCTTGCTAAGTATCAGAACAGACCTAAATTGATTGCCGTCACCGTGTTGACATCCATGGATCGTGGGCAATTGGGCGGGGTAGGGCTTGACGTTGAGCCTGCTGAGCAGGTGAAACGTCTTGCTAAATTAGCCTGTGATTGCGGGGTGGACGGTGTGGTTTCAAGTGCGCGCGAAGTTGCGATGATTAAAGAGTTGTGCGGTAAAAACTTTTTGTGCGTAACTCCAGGAATAAGACCGGCTGACAGTGCTCTTGGGGATCAGAAGCGAGTCATGACTCCCTCTCAGGCTGTCTTAGAAGGTTCTGATTATTTGGTGATCGGTCGTCCCATAACTCAAAGTGCAGATCCGGTGACTACTTTGAATAAAATTAATGAGGAAATCAGCGCATTAATTTAAAAAAGGGCCAGCGGCCCTTTTTGTATAAGATTTTCGGCTTGTTCCTTTTATATTCTCAGGCTGCATTTGCGGAGAATACGGTGCCAATC
>CABQMD010000210.1 GCA_902465145.1 uncultured Succinatimonas sp.
GATGATGCCGGTGTGCCTGACAATCAGGCAAATTCTCCTGATGATGCGGCAAAGAGAGCAGATCCTGTGCAAGATCCAAAACATGATGCGGCAAATACTTCGCCCAACACCGATGACAACGGTAATTTAAAGCTCGATCCCAAAGCACTGAATGCTGGAGATTTAAAGGGGCTTGACGGTAACTGGAATACTTCTGCAGGTCTTGTGGACAGTAAAACCGGTCAGCCCGTTTCCATTCGCTACAATTTTAAAAACGGCAACGGCAGTGTCGATGTGACGCGCTCAGACGGAACAAAATGCAAAACCACAACGCAGGGTAAGGCCAGTACGTCGGGACTTAATATAGCAGGAGGTCTTGCCAATTGCAGCGACGGAGGTGCGGTGATGTTGCCCGAGGTGAAATGCGTGCCAGGCAGGAACGGTAAAACTGCCTGCGCAGGAGTTTATTCAGGCAAAGACGGTAAGCAAGAGCAGATTGAAATGGAACTTTTTAAATAACTGGGAGAAAAAAACATGTCCGTGTTCGCATCAAAAAAGGTATTGTTGAAAAGCTTCCTTGCTTGTTTTGGTATTGCTTCGATAGCTTTGGGCGGTTGTGTTTCTCAGCCTCAGTACTACGGTGAGGAAGAGACATCGGATGATGCCGATGTAGATCCTGATTTAAAACACGAGGATGCCAGTTTCTTTTCAAAATCAGGAGCCGTAGCCTGCGGTACCGGTGCCGTAGTCGGTGCATTGGCTTGTTTGCTGGTCGACTCTGATCACCGAGGATCGTGCATGGCATTGGCCGCGGCGGCCGGGTGTGCCGTGGGAATGGGATCGAATTATCTTTTGGATAAGGTTCGTTCTGACTATGCCACCACCGAAGAACAGCTTGATGCTACCGCATCGCAGGTGCAAAAAGATCTTAATACCACGCGTAACTTGCATGAGTTGTCTAAAAAATCCCTTAAAAAAGATCAGGATGAAATTAAAAAATTGAAGGCTGATTACCAAAAAGGTAAGGTTGACAAAGGATCTCTTGAACGCAAAGATGCGGAGCTTGCAGCCGACATAAAATATCTTGAAAAGGAGAAGACTGAAGCGGATAACCGTTTGTCTCAGGCACAGGAGACGCGCAATGCCGTGGTAAATGATGCCGGCGGTGTCGATGCACTGGCGGCAGCTGATAAAAAGAAACTGCGGGAACTTGATAAGGATATTGCAGCTTTAAAGGCGGAAATTTCGGCAGTTAACGACAATATTCTTGCTTATTCGGAACAGCGCAGTTCTCTTAAGGGTTGAATAAACATTTCTATTTGATTAAAGATTGGCAATCAAGAGCGGTTATGAAATTGTTAAAAACTTTATCTTTTGTAGCTTTGGCTACTTTGATTTGCGGATGTACGGTAAGTAAAGAAGAGTGTGATCCTAGGGTTGATCCAGGTTTTTTCAACAAGCTCGGGTGTACGGTTTCAGGCTCCTATTCACAAAGAGTTGAGGATAAAAAGGCACATGTAGCCAAACTTCGTGAAGAACTTCATGTTTTAAGTCAGGAAACTGCGGCTTTAAACGATGAAGATGCTTTGATAAACGAGGACAGGGCATCCGCACAAAGACGGCTTGATCGCATTAATACTGAGCTTTTGAAACTTGAGCAAAAAGTGGCAGTCAAAGCAGGACAACATTCGGCTTTGATGAAGCAAGTTGCTTCTGCAAAGGATCAGCTAAAAACAGTTCAGACTTTGCCGCAAAATGCTTCGATAATTGAGAAACAGGTGCAAAAGCAAAAGCTTGAAGCAGAGCTTGATGAATTGTTACAGGCACAGACTGCGGCTCTTGAACCGTAAACGACTTTTAAAGCATGCGGTAAACATAGTCAGAACGCAAGCGGTTACGAACGTGAAGCAGGTTACGGTTGTATACTACATTTTGCGTTTTTGAAGGACTGTTAATAAATGCAGGTCGAAATGATCTGTATTTTTTTCATCTGTATAGAGACGATTTTCCTTGTTCCTAGTACTGTTTAGAAAAAAATGTACAAAAATCGTATTTAAAATGTGACCACTGATCAAATTCGCAATACAAACGTTTTCAAAAACAAGCCTGCCTTCACAGAAAACGGTTTCAATACGAGAAATCTTCCTGTATGCAAGTTACAATGCAAACAGGCGTTGGGATATATAACCCAAAAAGCTGATTATTATTTTATCGTGAGGAGTAGTTATGAAGTTAGTCAAGACTCTGTTGGCCGCATCTTTGGGCGCAGTTATTGCCGCATCGTCAATGAATGCCGTGCAGGCAAAAGATCTTACCATCGGTTTCTCGCAGATCGGTGCCGAATCTGAGTGGCGTACTGCAAACACCAATGACATCAAAGCCGCAGCAGAAAAGCAGGGCGTAAACCTGAAATTCTCCGATGCTCAGCAGAAGCAGGAAAACCAGATCAAGGCTATTCGTACTTTCATCGCTCAGAAAGTTGATTTGATTGGCTTCGTACCTATTGTCGCCACCGGCTGGGATAACGTGCTGCGTGAAGCAAAACGTGCCAAGATCCCGGTAGTCATCGTCGACCGTGATCTGACCGTTTCCGATCCTTCTTTATACGTTGCCAAGATCGGTACCGATTCCGTTGCCGAAGGTAAGAAGGCCTTCAACTGGATCGATGACTATGTCACCAAGAACAATATCAAGCCTCGTAACGGCGGTGACAAGATCAATATCGTCGTACTCGAAGGTACCGTCGGCG
>CABQMD010000211.1 GCA_902465145.1 uncultured Succinatimonas sp.
AGATTCAGAGTGAGAGCTGCTTTTTCAAGATAGGGCCGGAAATATTGTTTTACCTCATCCTCGGTATAGCCCAGTATGGTACCGAAATCCGTGTAGAGACTGAGATCGTCGACGAAATTTGCTCCTGAGAAAATTCCTAAATTTTTGT
The DNA here is from genome assembly GCA_902465145.1 of uncultured Succinatimonas sp. Lineage (GTDB taxonomy): Bacteria > Pseudomonadota > Gammaproteobacteria > Enterobacterales > Succinivibrionaceae > Succinivibrio. The sequence goes on from CABQMD010000211.1 coordinate 149, forward strand.
ATTTACTGATCCCGGTGATGAAGAGAAAACGCAGATCAGAGCTGCGGCGTTTTAAGATGTCAAAAAATTTAAACAGTTCGTTGCTGACGTCCTCAAATAGTTCCGTGCAGTTTAAAGTTTGATTTAAAGGTGCGTCGTATTCATCGATGAGGAGCACCGGCGGTTTAGTCTGTTTTTTTAAAAATTCCTCAAATAACGCAGGCACGGTAGTAAGTCCTGCCTGTTCATCAAATGACGGAAGTTCAAAGCCTGCATCGTAAACGGCACGACGCAGCATCAGATCGAAACTTTGCTTAAATTCATCAAAGGATGCAAAGATCCTGCAGTCGGTAAAATCAAGATGAATAACAGGGTAGGTGGTGTCGTTCCACAGCTTTTCTATGGCAAGTCCCGAGAAATCCTTAAGTCCGTCTTTAAACAGTGACTTTAAAGTGGAAATGAGTAATGATTTTCCGAAGCGGCGCGGGCGGGAGAGAAAATAAAAACCTTCTTCACGGGCAAGTGTGTAAACAAGAGCGGTTTTGTCTACATAGATCTTATTACCGCGTCTTAATTTTGAGAAGTCGCTGATCCCAAGCGGAAGTGATTGTAACTGACAGAGGTGGGCGTCATGTTGCATGGTGTATTTCCTTAGGATCCTGCGTCAAGTTCCAGAACCCTTGACCTTCTATGACAGATTGTACGGATCAAAGCTTTTTTTTCAAGTTCTTATGATCAGGTGTTTAACTCCCCAAGGTATGCTTTTTTAAGCGAATTTTCATCTTCGTAGACAGTAAAGCCGTTGGCTTTTAAAAAACGCAGGGCTTTTAGCATGAGGCTTAGTTTTTTGGATTTGTATTTACCGTCCGACTTAGGTGGCAGGGCAAAAGGTTCACCGTTTAAACAGCGTATGATGAGGTTGTATTCTGCATTGAATCTGAGGGCGCGGCATTGCTTTAAAAGATCATGCAAAAACTGAGGATCACCCTGAAGATCCTGCGGAGCTTCTTCATTTTTTGAAGATACGGCCTGATCGCAGGGATTCGGCGCAGTAAACATCAGTACCGCCTCGCGCACTGGATCGGAAAGCTGCAACAGGATTTTCTGACGCTCCGGTCCTGATTTGTCAAAAAACATACAGGCAGTTTCCGCTGCCTCATTAATTAACGGCAGGTGTTTTCGCATCTTTTTTGGCAAAAGATCCCGTTTCTTGGCTATTTGATTAAGAATGATTTCAGGATCTCCAAAGCACCGGGAGTCAAATTCAAGTTGCAAAATCTCCAAACATTCTTTTAAAACCTTGGTAACTCTGAACAGATTGCGTCTTTGATTTTCCTTTTGTTCCTTCAGGCGATAGCGCAGAAAATTAAGCGGATCTCCTGAAATGTCCGCCCAATACTGAAGAAGGCGCAAAAGGATCATATAGTAGGCAAGCGGGATCTCCTGAAGTTTTGCCACTGCTTCGTTTTGTTTTACGGGATCGACTAACGACGCTGCTTTTACCGCCGATAAATAATCCTTTTCATTTGTTCCTGTTAATGCAAGCTCTGCAGGCAACAGGTTATGAGCTCCCAGAATTAAAGCTGAAACCGTACTGACAGGTCTTGCAGGAAAAGACGTTGGGGCTTTTATCAATACTTGCAGTTTTCGTTCGCAATCTAATGCCAAAGCATGTAATTCGGCACTTAAATTCAGATCTTCAAACACGGGGCCGGTGTCGCGATCGTATCTTTTATCAAGCGTTTTAAGAAAAACTCTCATCAGCATCTCGTCGGATACGAAATCACTGCCTAAAGGATCAATTTCGAGTTGCGTTTTAAGAGCGTTTTCATCAGGTAAGGCTTTTATGATCACCTCGCGTTCTTGCCTGCTCATCTTTTTTAGAAAAAAGCCGTTTTTAAACTCTCTTAACGCTCTTTTGGCGTCAAGGGATAAAGATGCGACGTGGTCAAAAACCAGATTAAGCAGTCCGTGCCGTTGCAGGATGTTTTCAAGGCTTATGGGATCCAAATTGACTCCTGATGATTTTGTTTTTACTCAGTATGCGCTTTTAAAGTCCTTCTGAAAGTCCCCTTTGGCGGATCCCGCCAAAGGGGACTTTAAAGAGTTTTTTTTAAGTGCATCATAAAGGCAGGGAGGAGTTTGTATGTCAGTTTCCTTTTATTACCGCCGACCTTCTGCCTGGACGGCTATTTTTCTTATTCTGCCTTTGCAACTTGCGCTCTTGATTTTTTCAGGATCAGGCAGGGCTTCATGGTACCTGGCCGCTCTTACGCTTTTGCAACCGGTACCTTATCTTGAATGTGCAAAACGCTTTCTGCTTGCAAGAAATGCGTCAAAGCCCAAAACCATTAATCGTCTTTGTTTAAAGAAAAAAGTAGGTGATCATCCCGATCTTGTGTATTTGGGCAGAGGTTTTGAGCTTAAGCCCCGGCACACGAGATGTTTTCACGAGATCATGGATGCGGGTATGGCCAAAGTAAAAGGCAGAGGTCACGGCAGTTATGAGATCCACGGTGCGGAGTTTCATTCACAAGCAGTTTTTCAAAGTCTTGATGATGCAAGAGCCCATACGGCCGTATT
>CABQMD010000212.1 GCA_902465145.1 uncultured Succinatimonas sp.
ACTGTGGCCTGCTATTTTTCCTATATATTCATCAAAAAAAGCGTCTTTTTTTACAGATCTATCTATTTCGCAGTAACCTGCCGGCAACTTAATCTCAAACAAATTATTCTGAGCACAAACCGGTTGCAGGAGACAAGCAGAAATGACCACCAACAAATATGCAATTTTCATATTTATATATTGCCCATAAAACAACAAAGGATCCCTTGCACGCCTTAGGATCCTTTTGGAGGTTACCAGTATAAACTTATTCAATGCTTATACTCTTTAACTCTTTAAAATAGCTGGGGAAGGTTTTGCCGACGCATTCAGGATCGTTGATCACTATGTCACGATCAAAAGCGATCAGCGACATACACATTGCCATGCGGTGATCGTTATAAGTAGAAAACACGGGTATATCTGCATTTCTTTGACTTGCATCAATAGAAATGAAATCTTCGCCGCTTTCAACCTTTACGCCGAGCTTACTCATTTCACATGCCATTGCTTCTATACGATCCGTCTCCTTGACTCTCCACGAGGCTATATTAGTTATGGTTACCGGTGAATCCGTATATAAAGCCATGGGGACCAAAGTCATGGCAGCATCAGGCATGGAATTCATGTCGATCTCAATACCATGCAACTTTTCAGCCTTGCTAACCGTCACGGAAGTATCGCCGCGAATAACATCGGCGCCCATACGCTCCAACACCTCAAGAAAACGCGTATCTCCCTGAGTACTGTGCTTACCCAAACCGTAAATTTCAACCTTTCCTGCTATAGCGGCGGCGGCTGCAAAATAAGTAGCTCCGGTAGCATCACCTTCAATCATATAAGTTGCGGGAGAACAGTAATACTGATCAGGCTTTACCGAAAATTCCGAATAACCGCGTCTTTGAACACTTACTCCGAAATTTTGCATCAATGCACAAGTCAAATCGACATAAGGTTTGGAAATAAGATCTCCTGATACCTTGATCTTAAGACCTCCGGCTAGCGGAGCTGCCATTAACAGTGCGGTAATAAACTGCGACGAAAGAGAACCGTCAATCTCAATTTCACTACGTAACGCCTTAGCACCTCTTACCATCAAGGGAGGATAACCGTCATTATTTAAGTAATCTATATGAATACCGCAACTTTTTAGTGCTTCACATAAAGGACCTATCGGTCGCTCCAGCATACGCTGCTCGCCGGTAAGTCTGAACACTCCGCGAGAAAAAGCCAATGCTGCGCACAGCGGTCTCATAGCGGTGCCGGCATTGCCTAAATCTAAATTTAAGGTATTAAGGCCTATGTCAAAGGACTTTCCTATGCCTTCCACTTCACATGAAGAACCGTGTTGAGTAAGCTTCACACCCAAAGTCTTTAAAGCATCGATCATTCTGGCCGTATCATCGGATTTTAAGAGATTGAGCAGTTCACAATGTCCTTTTGAAAGGGCTGCCAGCAATAAGGCTCGATTTGACAGACTTTTGGATCCAGGCAGAGTAACCCTGCCGCTCACTGCCTTTATTTTGGCAAGTTTCAGACTGTTCAAGTTAGGATCCCCGTTATTAAAGCAGTTCTTCCAAGGTTGCAAAGAGACGATCATTCTGCTCTTTGGTTCCTATGGTGATACGAAGTATGTCACGCAATTGATAGCCGAGCAAAGGACGTACGATGATCCCTCGTTGCAATAACTCTTTTGCTATTTGCTGGGCATCATGCGGAGCAAAATCAACAGCAACGAAATTGGCTTTTGATTCGATTGTCGTCAGCTCATGTTTTGCACAAAAATCCATAAAGCGAATACGTTCTTTGGTATTGTTGTCCACCACCTGCTTTAAGAATTTTTCATCATCCAAAGCAGCGCAGGCTGCGGCCAAAGCCACGGCGTTGACGTTAAAAGGTGCTCTTAAGGTATTAAGTAGCGAGGCTATCTGAGGGTTTGATACCATATATCCAACACGCAGTCCGGCCAGACCGTAAGCTTTTGAGAATGTACGTGAAATTACCAGATTCTCGTACTCATTCACCCATTTTGCAGAATCTTCAAAAGTAGGATCGCCTTCGTTGAATTCATTGTAAGCCTCATCGATCACCACCAAAGTTTGCTTCGGAACCTTGGCTACGAATTCACGCATGGCTTTTGAAGAAACGGCAGTTCCTATGGGATTTGAAGGATTGGCAAAAGCAACGATACGCGTATTTTCATCAACAGCTGCCAAAACATCGTCAAGACAAACATTCCAATTCTTTAAAGGAATGGTTTTCACTTGTGCGGCATTTACCGTTGCTTCCATCGAATATACGACGAAAGAATATTGCGGCAACACCACATTCACCTTGTCACTTACAAATGCTTGGAACAAAAGATTGATAAGCTCGTTGGAACCTGCTCCCAAGGTAAGCATATCAGTACTGTAACCGAATTTGTCATGCAGTTTTTGCTTTAAATAAAAACCGTTGGCATCAGGATATATGTTGCACCCTTTGACGGCTTCAATAGCCGCGTCCTGAGCCTTGGGACTCATTCCGAACGGATTTTCATTGGATGCTAATTTGATGACGTCAGATAAGCCCAACTCACGCTTTACTTCTTCTATGGGTTTTCCTGCCTGATACGGTTTGATACGTGTAAGACCGCCGGTAGCCAGTGCTGCATAATCTGTCATAAAAATCCTTAATTAACTAATCCTTATCCTGAAGATACTTAATATCTGATTTTAAAACAAA
>CABQMD010000213.1 GCA_902465145.1 uncultured Succinatimonas sp.
ATATTGCCGAAGGAAAAAGCATCGTTTTGCTGATCGACGAGTATGATGCGCCGATCACTCACCATTTTAATGATCCTGAGGAAAGACATAAAATTGAAAGCATACACGGCAGTTTTTTTGCAGCCATTAAACGCTTTGAAGGCATATTCCGTTTTGTATTCATTACCGGGATCACGCGTGTATCCAATGTAAGTCTTTTTTCGGTATTCAATACCTTACAGGATATTACTTTAGATGATGAATACGCCACGCTTACCGGTATAACTGAAGAAGAGCTGCATCGTTATTTTGATCCTTATGTACAAAATGCTGCTTCTGTTTTGGCTATGGATGCAGGTAACGTGTACGAAAAATTGAAAAACAGCTATGACGGTTTTATGTTTGCACTGGATGCAAAACAAAGTGTGTATAACCCGTGGTCATTGCTTTCTTTTTTGACCAAACCGTCCAAAGGATTTCAGAATTATTGGTATCAAAGCAGCGGCGGTACGCCGACACTTTTAGTTAATTACCTTAAGACGCAGAAAAATCTTGATCTCTTTGCCAAGATTGGTAAGGGTGAACATGTAATAGAGATCAGCAGGCTGACGGCAAAATCTGAAGCAGGACAGATCCCCATGGATCTTTTGCTGTTGCAGACTGGGTATTTTACATTGCGTCACGGATCGTCAATATATGCAAAGCTAGTATTGCCGAATGACGAAGTGTCTGATTCCGTCATCGCGCTTTTACTTGATATTCAAAATTTAAAAGTTTCGTTTGATACTTCGGTAAAAATCGATGAGATCCCGTCTCTTGCGGATACAGGAGACATCGATGCAATCGTAAAAGTTTTCAATCTGATCTTGTCAGAATGTCTAAGTCCCAAATCCAAGGCTTTTGAAGATGAAAATACCTTAAGGGATATCATCTATTCAAAGCTTCCTGATAAAGGACTGATTAAATCAAGAGAAGAGCCTAATGCCGCAGGATACAGCGATCTGGAACTTAAAACATCCAAAAGCAGGCTAGTCATAGAATTTAAGCGCAGTTACAAAGGAATGAGTGAAAAAAGGGCTCTTGAGCAGGCTGTAATTCAAATGAAAGAACGTCGCTACGGAGAAGGTACGGACGGGAGGAAAGTACTCAAGGTTGCCATGGTCATTTCAAGTTCTAAAAAAGCTATTACAAGATGGCTTGTTCTTTGAATGGGAACCGATTCAATTTGCCTTGCCTACATATTTTGACTAATAGAGGACTTTTTTGCAGGACATTTCGAATGAGACTTTGGTGACGTACTTGTCATTTTATGCAATGACATGTCACTTTGATTAAAGCAAAAGCTTAAATCTCCGTTAAAAAAAGAGCCTTCCCGAAGGTTTGTGCTGAAAAACATGTAAAAAAGCTGACCGCTTGCATATTAGTTTGTAAACGATTGTACGAATGTGCGTTCGTATGTTTTACCTAGGATCTTCAACTCAACAGGCGAGATCTGACACTTACGGCAGCAGATCATGCGCTTAAGATCAGGAAAATCTTTTTTCTGACCGTAAGTTATGGTTCTTTATCAATAATAAAAATAAGAAAAGAAGTCGGCTTTAAAATACATGATTGATATTTGTAGCCCGACTCGAGTGGCTTGAATGTCAAAACTAACTATCCGTTTTAAGCTTATGCTTACTTATGGACTGATTGTGTTCTGCACTTTGTGCTTGTCAGCCATAGGGATCATAACCTCTATGAACAGTCAGTCGGTTGCCAATGTGGCTCAGATTGAATTGGAACAGCGCTACGGTGTTATCCGCTCTGCACTCGATAATCTTTACGATACCGAAATTTTTATCAACGAAGTAAGCAACGGCTCCAAAGGCTTTACCGGCGAAGTTCAGGTAGAACTTAACGAAAGGATGAAAAAACTGGCTGCCGATGTCGAAGGTTTTAAAGCCGATCGTTTCCCCAAGCAGATAGGTACCATCAAGGAGAGATTAAATCACTTTGTGCGTACTTATGAGAAGAGATGGTTGCCTCAGAATAAGTACCGGTAAAGATCTGCCGCAGGTAGCAGACATTTTCCGTGAAGAAATGGCGCCTGATTTTCTGGTGGCAGCATCTACCATCGATGATCTGATCGGTTTACAGGTTGGTTCCGTAGCCAAGCAGGTTGAAGAGCTTAATGACATGACTCCGATCATCATCAATACGGTGATGGCCGTGATCATCTTGCGCTTTTGTGCGTATATACGGCGTTGGCTTTACCCCGTTACCTCATTTCAAGCATAGCCAAGCTTAGAAACGAATCTGAGATCATCGCATCCGGCGATTTGTCGCAGAATGTTAAAGTTCACAGTCAGGATGAATTGGGAGAAGCTTTCCACGCCGTCGAATACATGCGTTCTTCTTGGAAAGACAGAGTATCTGAAATCATTGAAGTTGCTCACGAGAGCATCGACAATACTCACAAGATCCATGAAATCACTAGGAAGGTTGCCGAAAAATCAGAAAATGCTCAGTCGCGTGCCATGACCGTGGCGGCAGCTTCAGATGAGATGGTTTCGACAACTTCGGATATTGCCAAGAACTGTGAAAACGCTGTCAATGTAGCCAGTGAATCGGTTGAGATCACCAGAAACGGTGTCAAAGACGTTGAGTTCACCATCAACGGAATGCAGGATCAGGTGGTTCGGACAGTGATCAGTATTTTTTACGAATAAACTAAGT
>CABQMD010000214.1 GCA_902465145.1 uncultured Succinatimonas sp.
AAAAATTTTTTAGCAAATACAGAAAAGCACACACAATGCACATTTCAGTAATTTCAAATCTTATGCACATAAAAAAACCTCAGTTGCCGGACAAAGCAAAACTGAGGTTTTGACGTGAGACCGTTTTTTAAAGATGCAGATCGGGGAACAGAGTTTTGATATTGTTGCGATCCACCAACACAGGCTCGCACACTACCGAATTCATATTATCAAGACCGTTATTATAAGAACTGGTATCGTTGATTTCAGGCTGCTTTCCCGACATCAGCGCATCGATGATCTTGGCTGCAGAATCATTCAATTTATTCGGATCACGATAAATGGTACTGCCTCTCTCTCCTGCCAAAATTCCTTTCAGCTGTGACTCCGTGGCATCTCTGCCGCACAAAAAAGGCATATTCTCACTGGTATATCCGATTTTTTTCAAACCTCTTACAACACCGTCTGCCACGGTATCCGAAGAACAATACACTGCATCAAGTTTTTTTCCTTTTGGTCCGTAGCCCTGTTTGGAAATAAGTTCATCTATACGCTTGAGCGCATTATCGGATGAGCCGTCTTTTACCGTAACCATATTCAAAAAAAACTGATCAGACGGCACAACAAGCTTCCCGTCGTCAATATAAGGCAGGATTATACTTAAAAAGCCGTTGTAAGCCCCCTCTACGGATTTATCCTTGGGTGCACCTCCGACTATTTCAAGGTATGCCGGATCGCTGCTTGATCTTTCGTCTAATTTTAAGGCATCGATAATAGACTGAGCCTGCATTTTACCCACCAACGAATTATCAAAAGCCACGTAATATTTAACGGCGTCTGAATACATGATGAGTCTGTCAAAGGAAATCACCGGAACTCCAGCTTTTTTTACCGGTTTTAATTGATCAAGAAGTATGTTGGCATCGATCGGTGCCACAATCATGGCGTTAACTTTATCCTCATTTAACATGCGACTTATTTGCCGCTGCTGTATGGGAACATCATTGTCACCGCCGTAATAAAGAACGGTATCGTATCCTCGTTTTTTAAGATCATTGACTAAAGACGGACCTGCGCTGTACCAAGCGCTTTCATTTTGAGTAGGAAAAGCTATGCCTATGCGCCCTTTTGAAGCTGCGGCCAATTCGGACGTCATGGCAAATGCAGTGATCAGTGCCAGCACAACACTTTTTTTCAGCATTTTTTTCTCCACATATCTTACAGTCAATCTGTTAACGGCTTAAATTTTAAATTTTTTAAGCTGTTACTGCTTTTTACGAGCTTAACACCATAAAAAAAGAACCTGACACAAACTTTTATTATTTGTGAAGTCAGGCTCTTAAGATACTAAGGTTAGGTCGGAATACTGCTAAAACAACGTTGCTGCAGATGCTTGCTTATTTAAGATCCGGGAACAGCTTTCTAATATTATTTTCATCGTCCCAGACAAGATCACATACCACCGATTTCATCTGAAAAACTCCGTTATTATACGAAGTCAGATCGTTAAAATTCGGCAATTGCCCTGAAAGAACAGAATCTACGATTTGAGCTGCGGCACCGTTAAGTTTGGCAGGATCTCTGAAGATGATACTTCCCCATTCTCCTTTCATGATCCCTTTTAAACGGGTGAGCGTAGCATCGCGTCCCGTTATAAACGGCATGGTAGTCAAACTGTACCCTGCTTTTTTAAGTGCGGTAACCACTCCGTCTGCAATGGTATCGGTTGCACAATAAACAGCATCGAGTTTTTGGGCAAGCGGTCCGTAATTCTGATCTTTAATAAGTTTTTCCATGCGCTTTAAAGCTTTATCAGAAGATCCGTCATCCACCTGGCACATGGCCTTGCCCCCCTGAGCGTACTACCAGACGCCCGTCATCAATGTACGGCAGGATCATTGAAAGAAAGCTGTTGTGCGCAGCCTCGCAAGTCATGTCTTTGGCAACCCCGCCGCATAATTCCAAATATGCAGGATTCTCCGCAGTGCGTACGTCCAGACGTAACTTTGAAATTATGGATTTTGCCTGCAATTCACCTGTTTTAACGTTATCAAATCCTACGTAATAACTTACCGCATCAAAATGCATAATGAGTTTGTCAAAAGAGATCACTGGGATCTTTAATTCTTTTACAGGTTTTAACGAATTGATAAGAGAATTGGGATCAACAGCCGCAACGATCATGGATTTGACGCGATCTTCTTTACCTTACGTTCTATGTGCCGCTGCTGGATAGGCACATCTCCGTCACCGCCATAATAGAGAACCGGATCATAACCTAGCTTTTTAAGATACTTCTCAAGCATCGGCCCTGCGGCATACCATGCCGGCTCATTCTGAGTGGGAAACGTGATCCCTCCCCCCTTTCGAGGCTTCCACATCCGCATTTACTGACAACAAGATCGCCCCGATTGCCGACAATGCTATTTTCTTATTTTTTTCACGCATTCTCCAACGGATCATTGTGCTTTCACAAAAAGTCAGAAAGCTTCCTCCTTTTTCAGGAGTTGATCCGAACTAATTACCCCCTCCGCCGTCAGCATTAATCCTCTTTGCGATTTCATCTACATTGGTCTTATCGATCAATACAGGCTGACAGTAGTAGGCAGGGATCTCCCGATCGCCGTCAAACGCTACGTTGTTGGTTTCGGGAGTTTCGCCTTTTACTATTGACGAAACCATTTTGACCACGGCCTCATGCAGAGTACGCGGATCA
>CABQMD010000215.1 GCA_902465145.1 uncultured Succinatimonas sp.
TAAGAAATTAGGTTTATTGGGACAGAGATGAAAACAAAAAATATAGACCAAGTTTTTTCTTCAGAGGCTATCAGTGAAAAAATCCGTCTTTTATGGGGACAATCTTCATGTAACGTCGCAGTAAGTGATTTGAAAGTAGAGCAAATGACCAAATTGGTAGGTTTGCTGCATCAATGGAATAAGGCTTTAAACCTTACTGCCATCAGAGAGCCTGAGGAAATGGTTGTATTGCATATCATAGACTCTATAAGCATAGAACCTTGTATATGTGGAAATAACATTGCTGATGTCGGAACCGGCCCAGGATTTCCTGGTTTGGTGTTGGCCATTTTACATCCAGAGATTAAATTTACTTTGATAGATTCAGTAGCAAAAAAAATCTCATTTGTAAAAAACGCTGTAGCTGTATTAAAACTAGGTAACGTGATACCGGTAAATTGTCGTTGTGAAGACTTGAAACCAAAAGAACATTTTGACTGTATAGTTAGTCGTGCTTTTGCTCCTTTGGATAAGATTGTAAATTGGTGCCGAGAATTGCTGGTATCTGATGGTAAGTTTGTTGCCATGAAAGCAAAACTTTCAGAAGAAGAACTTGGTAACGTTCCAGAAGATGTTGTTATAGACAGAATCGAAAAATTAAACGTACCGGGACTGAATGCCACAAGACAAGCGGTAGTAATGTCTTTACGCAAACAATAAAAAGGGAAAAAAAATGGTAAAAACTATAGCTATCGCCAATCAGAAAGGAGGAGTCGGAAAGACTACTACCTGTGTAAATTTGGCCGCATCTTTAGCTGCATTAAAGAAACGTGTATTGGTAGTAGATTGTGATCCTCAGGGAAATGCCACCATGGCTTCTGGTGTCAATAAGTTTGAGTTGAGAAAAACTGTATGCCAAGTTCTGATAGATGATCTCGATGCAGAAGAAGTTTTGATTAAAGAGAATACAGGATCATTTCATCTGCTTCCTGCCAATGAAGATTTGACTGCTGCTGAGGTAAAGCTACTTGATTATTACGGACGTGAATATCGTCTTAAAAATGCATTAAAACCTATCAAGGATAATTACGATTTTATTTTTATCGATTGTCCGCCGTCTTTAAATCTTTTGACTGTCAATGCCATGTGCGCTGCAGACTCGATTATCGTACCGTTACAATGCGAGTATTTTGCATTGGAAGGTCTCACACTGCTCATTGATACCGTGGATCAATTAGCTCATGCTGTTAATCCTGAATTAAAGATTGAAGGAATTTTGAGAACGATGTTTGACAACCGTAATCGCTTGTCATCGGATGTGTCAGACGAGTTAAAAAATAATTTCGGAAGTTTGGTTTACGAGACCATTATTCCAAGAAATGTAAGACTGGCTGAGGCTCCAAGCTATGGAAAACCTGCTATGTATTACGATAAATCGTCAAGTGGCACTAAGGCTTATATGGCATTGGCTACGGAAGTAATCGAAAGAAACGGTGATTCAACTAAGGTAAAAACCGTCAAGAAATAGCAGATAATTTGTACAAGACTGTCTGGGTGAGTTACCGTTTTCTTTTGAAGATAATATACGAGCAAGGAGCTTACAATGCCTTTAGGTCGAGGGTTAGGATCGCTTTTGAGTGAAAGCAGAAAAGCCAAAGAACTTAAACAGGAACAGTATCAAAACGAAAAATCAGAGGATGGTGAGAATTTATCTGATGTTAATGCGGTAACGGAATTAAGTATTGAGCTGTTAAAGGCTTCTGCTTATCAGCCTCGCCGTAAATTTGATGATCCCAGTATAGCTGAGCTGGCTAATTCCATACGTGAACACGGTGTTCTTGAACCGTTGATCGTAAAAAAAACCAGTGACGGCTCTGGACAATATGAAATTATTTGCGGAGAGCGTCGCTTTCGTGCCTGCAAAGAAGCAGGAATAAAAAAAATCCCCTGTTTTGTCCGTGATTTGGTGAAAAATGATGCTTATGCTATTGCCCTGGTAGAAAATATCCAACGTGAAGATTTGAATCCTTTGGAGCAGGCTTCTGCATTGGAACAAATGCTGAATGAATGTGGCATGAGTCAGCAAGATCTTGCTAAAACACTGGGGAAGTCCCGATCTTCTGTAACCAACATTTTACGAATAAACAAATTAGAACCAGCTGTAAAAGAGATGGTGGGAGCCGGACAATTAGATTTTGGACACGCAAAAGTTTTACTGGGACTTGAAGGCAATCTGCAGTTAAAGGCTGCAGAAGTTGTTGTAAAAAAACAGCTGACGGTCCGACAGACTGAAGATTTCGTAAATGATATCAAGGAAAAAAGCAACGATAACCGAGAGCCGACCAAAAAAGAGCCTACAAAACCGCAGAGTATCTGCGAGTTTGAAGGGGTTTTATCTGAGTTTTTTTCAGGTTTAAAAATCAAACTTGGCGGTAATGAAAATAAAGGAAAAATTACGATAGCGTATTCATCTGCTGAAGAATTTTCTAGGTTGAAGCGATTACTTGAGAAAAAGTGAGTTTGTTTGGTTAAAAATCACCAAAATAGTGCAGAAATTTAAAAAAACTTCGATAATATTTTGCAATTAGACAATAAAAGATGTTAAAAGCCTTTCGCCCGTATTTATTTATCTATGTTGCATTGTTGGGATTAACCTTTGTTTATGCGTTTTTTTTTAAAAGTAGGTTACTCCTCTCACTTTCAGCATCTT
>CABQMD010000216.1 GCA_902465145.1 uncultured Succinatimonas sp.
ACCGCATCATACGGATGGATTTTACTTCAAAGGTCGGATAAGACATTGCGGGTAATGTTGACTCACGGTCATTTGTATCGTTATGAAACTGAAGCAGAACGTGACAAATTGGGACTTAAAGCCGGAGATGTCGTGCTGTCTGGGCATACTCATGTTTCCGGTATTTTTAAGAAGCCCAGCGGAGTTATCAATGTTAACCCCGGTTCAACCACCATTCCTAAAGGCGGGACCCCTGCAGGTTTTGCCGTCATGGATGAAGACGGCATTACCTTATGTAATTTAAACGGTGATACGGTTAACTTTTTTAATTTTAATTCGTAACGGTATATTCAATCAATTGATATTGAGATAAAACTTGAATATTTTATTTTAATTCCTGGATCCCGTTTGCGGCTTTAATAATACTTGAATTAATTCTATCTTTTAATTTCTTTAGGTTGTGTTCTTGTTTAGTGCGATCGTTTTCTTTGTGCCAAAGATGTAACACAGCTGTAGCGTATCTGCCTGATTTTACTTTGATCCCTGCATGAATGAGCCTGACAGCAAGATCGGAGTCTTCGTATCCCCATCCTTCAAAATCGCTGTCACAGCCGTTTACCTTAATAAATTCATCTTTAAATACAGCAAAATTACATCCACGTACTTTTTTCCAACTGTTATTAATAAGTCTTATGCGGTGAAAGTATGGAAAAGTAATAAAAGGATGCAATCTTTTTATGTAATGTTTCAGGTATGCTTTAAACCAGTCTGAATATGAATATAGCCAAATTTTCATTCCGTGTTCGAGGATTTGTTTTGTAAACATTTCAGAAAGCAAAATCCTGTTTCCTGCCACAATACAATTTCTTCTGGCTAACATCCTGTGTGCCTTGACAAATGATGTTCTGGGAATGCAATCTCCGTCTAAAAAAATCAGGTATTCACCGGTGGCTAATGATGCGGCAAGATTTCTGGCACGAGAAAGTCTGAAACCTCTGTCTTCTTGAAAAGCGTGGATAATTTTGTAATTACAAATTTTTTGCATATTCCTGATCATCAAAGCCGTATCTTCACGCGAACCGTCGTCACCGATCACTACTTCAAAATTCTTGTCACTCTGATCATTGAGAGATTGCAATATCAGTTGTAAAGCATCAGGTCTGTTATAGGTTGTTATGATCACGGAAATTTTCATCATATTCTCCCGTTAAAACGGATAATGCTGCGTAATTTAATATATTTTTCAAGTGTATAGAAACCGTGAAGCAGGCAAAATTCAAATCCTAGTTTTCCGTCCAGAAAGCCTAAATGTACAAAATAAGTTTTCATAAATGCCCAAACAGGTTTGATGATGATCCCAGATAGAAATCCGCATTTTTTACCTTGAGATGCATATTTTTTAGCGAGCAGGGAGGTGTAACGATTCATTTTATCCAAATGAATTTCCCAACTTTTATAAGGGAAATGAATTAATCTGCCTTGTAATTCTTTTTTGGGAGACGGACATTGCAATCTTTCATGAATCATCCCTTCATATTTTGCGTTGTTTTTCTTAAACAATCTTTCAACTTTGTCAGGTCTTAACACCCCGTGCAACACTTTACCTTCTGCAAAATGATTTTCTCTTGATATTCTCCAGCAGATGTCATCGTTTGAACGAACAGCTTCTTTGATTTCTTCTGCAAGCTTTGGAGTGATCCTCTCATCTGCATCCAGCATCATTACCCATTCATTATTTGCATTAGCAATAGCAAAGTTTCGCTGTGCTGCGTAATCGCCGTTGAGCGGACGTTGCAGGATCCTGCAACCGAAAGCTTTGGCAATATCATCGCTTTTGTCTGTTGATCCACTGTCAACAAGAATGATTTCAGATGCAAAGGATGCGCTTTTTAGGCAATCTGGAAGGTTTTCTTCTTCGTTGTAAGCTAATACGATCACACTAAGCGATATTTTTTCCATCATTAGATCCATGTAATGAAATATTCCGTTGAAGCATAGTCAAAAATGAAATGTATGTACATGAAAAACTAAGATTTTTTACGTCTAACTTACATGCAAGCAAAAAAATGAGAACTAAGCGGCACTTTTGAAGCTAATAGTGGGATCTTCCTGCGGTCTTTGCTATTATCGAGCATCAGTGAAAACCATGCTTTGGAGGATTTATTAAATGCTGGCTACTTCATTAGAAATCGCCGAGAAATATGACTATTTGGCTCCTAAATTCAAGGCTTCTTTCAAATGGTTGCGTGAAAACGATATCAAAAATTTAGCTGACGGCCGTTATGACATCGAAGACGGTGTTTTTGCATTGGTTCAACGTTATACCACTGTTCCTGCTGGCAAAGAGCGTTTTGAAGCCCACAAAGATTTCTTTGATATTCAGTATTTGGCTGAAGGTCAGGAGACTTTCGGTGTTGCATTGACCAAGGATGGTGAACTTGAAGAGTCAAAGCCTGAGAATGACGTTTATTTCTACAAGACTCCTTCGTTCTATACTCCGGTAAATCTTAAGGCTGGTGATTTTGTGATCGTTCCGCCTGAGGAGATCCACGCACCGCGTGCTTCTTATCAGGGAAAAGAGCAGCCTGTGATCAAGGTTGTAGTAAAGGTTAAACTTTAACCAATATTGATTTTTACAAATAACGGTAAAAAGGCAGAAAAAAACTGCCTTTTTTTATGAGCATTAAAAGATGATATAAA
>CABQMD010000217.1 GCA_902465145.1 uncultured Succinatimonas sp.
GATTGCAGGCAGTGGAAAGGCCAATCCTGGATCCATCATATTGTCTGCCGAGCTTATGCTTCGTCACCTAGGATGGAACGAAGCAGCCGATCTCATCGTAAAGGCCATGGAAAAAGCCATATCATCAAAACGAGTAACAGCGGATTTTGCTCAGGCTATGGAAGGTGCTACCGAACTTACCACCGAGCAGTTCGGTCAGGAACTTATCTCCTGTCTGTAAAAAAAAACGGAGAGGATCTAAGTTGGCAGGTCCTCTCCGCAACTGCATTTCAAGAAGCATGACAGCAGAGAAAAAGGAGAAATCTGCCGCCAAGATTTGGTTAGCTATGGCTAACTAACAAAGTTAGTTTAACAGAATGTCGACATCTGTCAAGAACCAAAACTTCTTTTAAAGATTAATACAACAAACCCATGCCTTTTGACATGGGTTTGTGCGTATTCTTTCTGAAATCAGCGGGAGCGGAAAGTAATGCGCCCTTTAGTCAGATCGTAAGGAGTGATCTGCACGGTAACTTTGTCACCGGTAAGAATTCTGATGTAGTTTTTACGCATCTTGCCTGAAATGTGAGCCATTACGATGTGGCCGTTTTCAAGTTGTACTCTGAACGTAGTATTGGGCAGGAGCTCAAGTACGGTGCCCTGCATTTCTATGCTTTCTTCTTTTGCCATAAAAAAATATTTATAAGATCCTTGCGGTACGTGACCGGTTGAAAAACGCCTGCATTATACATCAAAAGCCCGTTTAAAAGGGGAAAAGAAAAAGGAAAACCGCATTAAACAGCGGTTTTGAAAGAAGTCTTTCTGAAAATATGTACGTTTCAACGTCTGACAGCAGGTATTTTGTCAGAGTTCTTGTTTAAATATGCTGAATCAGCGCAAAAATGCCCGGTTTTACCGGGCAAAAGGTTTAACGAAGTGCTGTTTTCAAAAAATCACCACTCAGAGACAGAACCGTCTGGGTGACGCCATACAGGATTGTGCCAGCTCACATCGTGATCCTGCGAAGCCTTAATGATGGCCTGCTCGTTGACTTCGACGCCGAGACCTGGCTTTGTTAGAGCATGCAGGAAGCCGTCTGACATGTCGAAATCTTCAGGGTTATTCACATAGGTCAGAAGCTCTGCACCTTGATTATAGTGAATGCCCATACTCTGCTCCTGCAAAGCTGCGTTGTAACTTACCATGTCGACGGCAAGGCAGGAAGCCAAAGCTACAGGGCCCAGCGGGCAGTGAGGGGCAAGCGCTACGTCGTAAGCTTCTGCCATGGCTGCAATCTTCATGACTTCGGTTATGCCGCCGGCATGTGACAGATCAGGTTGTAAAATGGATACGCCGCGGGCTTCCAATACGCGTTTGAAATCATAACGAGTGTACATACGTTCGCCGGCTGCGATAATGAGATCGGAATTTGAAGCCAGATCGCGGTAGTATTCGCAGTTTTCAGCAAGTACAGGTTCTTCGATGAAGAAAGGATGATAAGGCTCTAGCTCTTTCATCATGATCTTGGCCATAGGTGCGGTAACGCGACCGTGGAAATCCAAACCGAATTCGATTTCATCACCGAAATGGGCGCGTATATCTTTGGCAATGGAAATGGAATGCTGTACTTTTTTATGGGTGTCAATGAATCCGAGATCTTCGCAACCGTTTAATTTGAAGGTATCAAAGCCTATTTTGCGAAGTTTTTCGATGCCGGCTATGACGTCAGCGGGACGATCTCCGCCAACCCAGCTGTAGGCTTTGATCTTATCGCGTACTTTTCCGCCCAAAAGTTCGGTGACGTTGACGCCGAGCTTTTTACCCTTAATATCCCATAAAGCCTGATCGACACCTGCTATTGCAGACATCATCACCGGCCCTCCGCGGTAGAAACGAGTGCGGTAAAGCATTTGCCAGATATCGTTAATATTGGAAGGATCCACTCCTAATATATAGTCGCCAATCTCTTTAACGGCAGCTTCCACGGTTTTGGCATGACCTTCTACAACAGGTTCACCCCAACCTTCAATACCCTCGTCAGTTTCAATTTTTACGAACATCCAACGAGGCAAAACTCTGTAGGTTTTGATTGCAGTAATTTTCATGATTTACTCCGAATAAGGGGCAAGCGCCCCTTGTCAAATTAAACGTTACGAATTTTAATCAGCGACTTAAAAGTTGCGGTATTGCCAGCGAGAACCAAGGCACGAAACTAAAGAGCAATCCGCAGAAAATTTCTACTGCGATAAAGCTCAGAAGGGTCTTGGCCACGCCTATAACAGGACGGTTGGCTATTCCGCAGGCAACGAACATACAGGTACCAAAAGGCGGAGTGCATTGTCCCATGGAAAGAATGAATACTACTACCAGTCCGAACTGTACTGGATCGATGCCGTAGCTTACGGCCAAAGGCGCAAGTATTGGACCCAAAATCAGGATGATGGAGCCGTTGTCTAGGAACATGCCTGCAAAGATCATCAGCACGTTGATGATCAGCATGAATACTACCCAGGTATTGCAGAAACTCATGAAGAATTCGGTAACACGGGTAGGAATGTTGTACATGGTTGCAAGATATGCAAATACGGAAGCCGAGGCCACAAGACCCATGAGGTTTGCGGTGGTGATGGCGGTGTTTTCGCAAATCTTCCATAAAGAAACAGCATTGACTTCACGGTAAATGAAGCAACATACGA
>CABQMD010000218.1 GCA_902465145.1 uncultured Succinatimonas sp.
CGATACTCAACGCAATTCCGATCCTTTCGATGATCGCATTTAAGACATTGGTACATTAAATTTTCAAAGGGGACCCCAGTGGATCCCCTTTGTTATTTTAACGAGGTTTAGGTCTCAGGAAATAACCATGGATCAATCACTTCTACCCAGTATCTACGACTTTATCTCTCATACCTACCCTTTTACGGAGCTTTCCGCACTTGAAACAGATGCAGTAGCTGCCGCCATTAAGATTTTCTACAAAAGTCCGGACGATATTCTGGATAATGAAGATCTTGCAGGTGCCGGTCTTTATATGGTACGAACCGGAGCTGCAGAGGAAATAAATAAAAAAGATAAAAGCTTAAGAGCAAAATTGGCTGTAGGCGATACCTTTGGCTACACTCAGATAGACAAACAGGGACAAAGCGATTACTTCGTCCGTTTCCCTGAAAATACCCTGCTCTATTTCATCAGCAAACAGGTTTTACAATTTCTGATCAGTAAAAACCATGCTGTGGAAAAGTACTTTAACAAAGAAGAATGGGTAAGATTGTCAGGAACCCATAATGACGGCAAAAATAGCGATAATTTTTTAGAAGGAAGAACTGCCGGCGCAGTATGTCGCCACACACCGCCCATGCTTACTCCAGATTGCAACGCACAGGACGCAGCTTGTGAACTTTCAAAGCACCACAGTTATCTTGCTGTCATAGTTGATAAAGACAAAATTTCAGGTGTAATCACTGCCTCAGATATAGCTCAGCGTTTAGTTGCCAAAGCCTTGCCGTATTCCACCAAAGTATCTGAAATAATGACCGAAGATGTAATCACCGTCGATGCTTCAGAGCCGCTTGATCTTGTTTTGGAACTTATGATCCAACATAACGTGCGCTGCATACCGGTTACTGATGCGGGGATTGTTAAGGGGCTTATAACAACTACCGAACTTTTACAAAACAGTGCTCTTGAGGCTGTTTATCTCATCCGTGATATTAAAAACGCTCAAACAGTGGATGAATTGTCAGAACTTTCCAAGCGTACTGAAGGTATATTCAGTAGTATGCTCGAAGCAGACATGCAACCTCATGCAGTACCATGTCGAAAATTGCCGATACCTTTTGCGATCGAATTATAAGGATGACCGTTGCAAAACAGGGTCCTGCCCCGTGTGCCTTTGCTTTCGTGGCGGCGGGCTCTTTGGCAAGATGCGAGATCCAGTTACTGTCTGATCAGGACAACGCTATCATTACGGAACGACCGCTCAATGCTACGGAAGCAAAATATTTTTCTACCCTTGCACAAGAAGTATGTACTGCCCTTGACAGATGCGGCTATCCTTTATGTCAGGGAAATTACATGGCTTCAAACCCCAAATGGCGGGTTTCATATCAGGATTGGAACGAATATTACAGTAAATGGATCTCTGATACCTCATCAACATCCCTCTTAAACAGTTTGGTCTTCCTTGATATACGTCTGCTCTTTGGCGATGAATTTTTAGTAAATAAATTAAAACAACATCTTTTAAATACCGTACAGGGAAATACCCGTTTTCTGGCTTTGCTTTGCGAGGTTTCTACAGCCGTTGCTCCGCCTTTGGGTACATTCAGACAATTCGTGCTCACTAAAGACGGCAGCAATTCCAAAAGTCTTAATATCAAAAGTCAGGCGGTAAACCTCATTATCGAATTGGCACGTTTATATGCACTGGGAGCAAACAGTACCGCTACGGATACGGTAACCAGACTGAACGATGCTACAAAAGCTGGGCTTTTGCGTCAGGAAGACTGCAGAGAACTTAGCGAAGCATATGAATTTTTAAACACGGTAAGATTGCGTCACCAGCTTGACTCCATAAAAAAACACCAGCCGCTTTCAAATTCAATTGATCCTTCCGAGCTCACTCAATTTGAACGCAATCATTTAAGAGATGCCTTCAGGATCATCTCAAGACATCAGGCTGCGGCTTTAATTCGTTTTGCACCAAGCAGAGGAATTTTCGGTTAAATATGTTCGATGCTTTTTTTCATCCTGTTGATAAAGTAAGAAAACGTTGTCAAAAGACCGTAAAAATGCCTGATTTTCCGAGTAATTTGCTACGTTTTTACAATATAGAACTTCCTAATGAAAATACCTTGTTGCGTGACTGCAGACTGATCGCTCTTGATTTTGAAACCACCGGACTTAATTTCGAGAACGACACGGTATTATCGGTAGGAGGCATATCCATAGAAAATGGCGGCATAGATTTTTCAAGTTCATTTCACCACCTGCTGAAAAATCCTGTTTCAGTAAAAAAACAAACTGCGGTGATCAACATGCTAACACCGGAACAACTGGCAAAAGGAGAAGATCCGGCTGAGGTAATGAATGCACTGATGGACATGCTTGCAGGGGCGGTAGTGATCACTCACTGCGGGATCATTGAAAGTACTTTTTTAAAAAAAGCAATCGGTCTTACCCAGGAAATGGAATTACCCATGATCTTTGCCGATACATTTAATATAGAACGAAAATTACACCAGCCGACAGGTCGCAAAAATGAATACTCATTATCTGAGATCCGAAAAAGACGTAATTTTCCTACTTATGAAGCACACAACGCTTTATGGGACAGCATAGCCACAGCCGAACTTTTTTTAGCCCAGGTAAAAGAACTGTTCGGAAAAGAAAAACCAAGACTTTT
>CABQMD010000219.1 GCA_902465145.1 uncultured Succinatimonas sp.
ATGTGATCCGTCATTTAAACAATCCTGTACACACCGTATCAGGGATCGGAATCCTTCACGGAAATTTAGCCCCAGAAGGAGCTGTAACCAAGCCTTCTGCAATCCCTGCGGCTGCACATAATTTCACAGGTAAAGCCGTGATCTTCGAGAGTGAACAGGATGCCTTGGAAGGGATCCGTGCTTTGAAGATCAAAGCAGGTGACGTGGTTGTTATAAGAAACGAAGGTCCACGCGGCGGCCCAGGCATGCCGGAACAATATAAAGCTATGAAACTGCTTGTCGGTATGAAACTTGGCGATAAGGTCTGCCTGATCACTGACGGTCGTTTCTCCGGCTCTAACAACGGTTGTTTTGTCGGTCACATCTGCCCTGAAGCATACGATGACGGTCCTATAAAATATCTGCGCAACGGAGATGTGATCCACGTCGACGTTGACAAAGGGATCATTGAAGCCGAAGTTGACTTTGAAGCAAGACGTAAAGAAGGTGCAGAAGATCATACCCGTTCGACTGAAGGATATCTCTACCACTATCGTCACTCCGTTGCCTCAGCAAGCTTGGGAGCTATTATCAAAACACGTGACTAATTGAGTATTGTCAGACTGTTAATCACCTGACATCAAAGTTGATTTAAAATGACCGTAGTTTTTACGGTCATTTTTTTATGAATATCATTAACGAACTCTCTCCCCTGTCCTTAATACTTTTAGCGCTGTTGCTGTTGCTCTCCGCAATTTTTTTCTTAACCTCCGTAACTCAGGTAAAAAAAACACTTAAATCAAACGAAGAAAAAGCAGTAGTATTTTCAGAAAATACAGGACTTAAAGAAGCCTTAATGCAGGAACAGCAACGCCTGCATCAAGCCGAAAATGAACTAAATAATCTAAGAGATCAGCATATTAAAGTACGCGAACGTCTGGCAGCATCCGAAGGAGATCATGACAGGCTTACCAACGAAAATCTCTCTTTAGATCATGATAATAATACCCTGAGGGAACAACTGTCCCAAAGCAGAGAAGATCTCGCGCGCATGGAACGCGAACTGCAAAACGTCAAAGATCTGCGCGAACATGACAATAACAACGCAAAAATACGTGAACAGGAACTGAGAGAAGGATTTGAAGGAAAGATAGCTGCCCTGAAGGAAAGTTTCTCCATCCAACAACAGGAACTTGAATCAAGACTCACCTCTTTAGGTGAAAAAATGATTAAAGAACGAGCAGAAGATCTCCGCAAAACTTCAGGATTACAACTTGCCAATACCGTGACTCCGCTTAAGGAAGAACTTCAGCACTTTAGAGAACTTATGGATCGCGCCCGTCGTGACAGTTTTGAGCAGTCAGGAAAACTTACTGCAGAGTTAAAACATATGCAGGAAGCGCAGCAAACTTTATCAAAACAAGCCCTTGATCTTACCGAGGCTTTAAAATCAGGCGGCAAAAGTCAGGGCATGTGGGGAGAATTGCAGCTTGAGCGCGTTTTGGACAGTTCCGGATTATCTAAGGGCATAGAATACGAACGTGAGGTAACAGGAGATCGATCGCTTGGGGAAAACGGTCGTCCCGATGCAGTGATCAAACTGCCTGAAAATCACTGCATCATCATCGATGCAAAATGCTCACTCACTGCTTTCTCAGAATATTGCAGTGCCGATACTGAAAACGAAAAAAATCGTGCTTTAACAGCACATTTATCCTCTGTAAAAGGCCACATAGACGGCCTTTCAAAGCGTGCTTATCAAAATTATCGGTCGTTAAACAGTCCGTCGTTCGTATTTATGTTTGTACCGCTTGACGGAGCTTTACAAGCTGCGTTTAAAGCAGATCACGGTATATATTCGTATGCAGAGGAGAAAAATATTTATCTTGTTTCCCCCTCAACCCTTATTCCTTCGCTGCGAGTAGTATCCGGTTTATGGGTTTTGGCAAGACAAAATGATCATATACGTGATCTGGCTGCAGAAGCCCAGAAAATTGCTGATAAATTCCAATTAGTGCGCGATGCTTTTAGCGATGTAATAAAAAAGAAAGAAAGCTTTGAATCGAGCCTTGAAGTATTCGGCAATCGCCTGACAAACGGTCGCGGCAATTTAGGAGCCATGTTGTCACGCTTTTCTGCCAGAGCTCCGGCCGTTTTAAAAGAACTTGACGGCAGAACTCTTGAAGCAGAAACGTCTCCAGACAATGCTTTACCACTTAATACGCAACAGGAAGATTGATAAAGTGCAAGAAAGAGATGCATGCCTGTCAAGTTAAGTAATTACGGATTATGCGGTAAAATTCCGACTGATGAAATTTTTAACAACAGTACATTTAAGTACACTGTTTGTGGAGGTCCAATGATCTACACGCTGACTCCCAGTCCGTCACTAGATCTGGTGATGAAATTTTCTCAGGATCTGATCCCGGGAGGAGCATATCGAGCTACCGAAGAGGAGTTAAGACCAGGCGGGCGCGGCATCAATATTTCAATCATGTTAAAGAATCTCGGCATTGAATCCACAGCTTTAGGATTTGTCGCCGGTTTTTCAGGAGATGAATTGATGCGTCTTACTTCCGAAAGCGGAATAAAAACCGGATTTATAAGAGTCAGACGCGGACGTACGAGGATCAACCTCAAGCTCCATGATCCCAAGCAAGAAACCAAACTTAACGGTTTGGGACCGGTA
>CABQMD010000220.1 GCA_902465145.1 uncultured Succinatimonas sp.
AAGGAGTCGGGAGTTACATTTAATATTCCCATGATGGCAGGCTGATTCAGATTTAAAACTTTTCCGCGTGCAGTAATTTGCATATATTCCTCCTTGCTGATCATCATTGCATGAATATTTAAAGTTAGCAATATCTAACTTTAGCTTTCCGCCTGATAAAGCGGACTTTTGGAAGTCTCCGCCATCGGTGCAGCCGTAAGACCTTTGTCGGGTACGGCCGCTTTGGGGAGCGATTTGACTTTAGCTTCGCGATATTTCAGCAGGCGTTGGGCAAAGGTCCGTTCCCAGGCCGTTTGTGCTCTGCTTTCAGGTTTTGCCATCCAATAGCTTATGAAGTCGCGAAGTTCGGCATCGCTGTAGTTTCTGTCTTCAAGACCGCAAAAAAGACAGGCTTCGGCAAAGCTGGGCCCCGGTTTCCAGTTTCGACTCATGACAAAGGGACGCTCCGGAAGTTCATGTATTTTGCTTGAAAAAAAAGGAAATTTAAGTTTGCTTCCTTCGAAATTTTCACCTTCGTTTCTTTTAATAAATCCTTCATGTTCAAGTTCTGCCAGTGCCATGAGTGCAAGGCGCGGATCGGATGAAGTAGGAAAAAAAACCGAATGGTTTTCCAAATAAGCGGTAACTTCGGCAAGCGTAAGGGAAAATAATCCCCTCTCAAGCCTTGGTCTTATAAAAAAAGCATAGAGTGAGCGACAAAGATGGCTTACTCTTGAGCTATTTAAATGGGCAAGTTCGACAGCGTTCACTTTTGCAAGTTCTCTTTTAACTCAGGCACTGGCGTTTTGGTACGACCGTTTTTTAAAAATTCTCTGATATTGTCCAGCACGCACTTGGCCATGGCATCGCGCGAATAGGTCGTGGCTGAGCCTACATGCGGCAAAAGCAAAGCCCGATCCTGTCTTAAAAGCTCAGAAGGCATGCACGGTTCACGTTCAAACACGTCAAGACCGCATCCGAAGATGGTGTGCTCTTCAAGCGCTTTTATCAAGGAGCGCGTGTCAACTAAAGATCCGCGGCCTACGTTTATAAGAATGCCTTGAGGTCCCAGAGCTTTTAATACCTGATCGTTTACTATGTGAAAGGTATTTTTGCCGCCAGGCAAGATCAGAATAAGAGCCTGAGCCCAGGATGCCAGCTTAGTTAAATCGTTAAAAAAACGATATGGCAGATCCTTTTGCTCATGACGGGCAAAATAAGCGATTTCACAATCAAACCCCAATGACAGTTTGCGTGCGATCTCTTTGCCTATGACTCCCATGCCGGCAATGCCAGTTCGCATGCCGTGAAGTGATGGGGACAAAGAAAAAGATGACTTTAGCCAATCACCGCTTTTTATATGCCGGTAGGCCTGCGCAAAGCGCCTGGTGCAGTTTAAAAGCAGAGCACAGGCAGTATCGGCCACGTCTTCTTTCATTACGTCCGGGGTATTGGTTACGGCAATGCCGAGTTTTTTGCATTCATCAACAGCGATCCCATCGTAGCCCGTGCCGTATACGGTGATGAGTTTTAATTTAGGCATGGCTTTTAAAAGATCCGCGTCTGCCCGGCTGCCGCCTGAACAAACCATCAGTTCGGAGTCTTTTAAAAATTTCTCTTTTTTTTCAGAAGAGAGTTTATGCAAAAAAGCCGTTTCTCCCAAAGCGTCAAGTTCGTCTAAAAACCATTTTTGAAGCGGGGCCAGAGTGTTGATGAGTATGCGCATGCGTCTTTTCCTCCCAAAGCTATCTGCATTTTAGTGTTTTTGTGCAAGAAAAATAACATCTTCTTTGGAACTTGGCTTTTTATCGTTTAGAATGACCGCGCATTTTGGGGATTAATCAGCATTACGGTAGCAGATCATGACCGGCAAAAAAGCAAAAGATTTATTAAGAATAGGCGCAGCCGCCTTAGAATTCGGCGTAAGCACCGCCACCTTGCGCAATTGGGTTAAAGCAGGAACCTTAAAAGCAGATCTTGAAGATGAGCACGGCAGAAAATATTTTGTGCGCGGCAAGCTTAAAAAACAGCTTGAAGCACTGCGCCATGCCGGTCGTTTGAGCTCAAGGCGCAATAAAAGTACTTTAAACGGCCGCGGACTTTATGAAAATTATGCAGATCATGATTCCCCCAATGCCCAAGCCGCATCATTCGTGCTTGAGGATGCGCGCTTTGCCGATAAGACGGCCGCCTGCGCCTGTCTTATTGAAACTGCCATACGCCTGTTGTGCGACTCAGGCAGAATAAAAAAGCAAAATCAGGCGGTAAAATCCTGCGCTGAGGCTTACCTCAAAGGTGAGCTTGACGCTTCTCCCTTTGATTTTTTGTTAGATGAACTTATAGGAAAAGAAGATCGCATAAAACTCCTGTCTTCGTGTGCCGATTTCAGTGCTTACCATGTGCATTTTATCGAATATGAGGACACGTTAGGTCTCATTTATCTTACGCTTACCGACATTTCTTCGCGTTTAAGCGGAGGCCGCTTTTACACCCCGCAAAAATTAAGCGATGAAGTTGTGTCCTCGTTGGGATCTTATGAACGGATTTTTTTTGATCCCTGTTGCGGCTCGGGAAACTTCTTATTAAGGTTGTTAAAGCGGGGAGTGGATGTCAGATCGCTTTACGGAGCCGATATTGATCCTATCTCGCTTACTTTGGCCAAGA
>CABQMD010000221.1 GCA_902465145.1 uncultured Succinatimonas sp.
GCAGTATTTATAATGACGGCGGTATGGCAGCCTCAGGCGAGGCTGTTTTTGACAACAGAAAATTCTACTTTGACGCAAGAAACAAACCGCAGGAACAAGCTCCTGCGGTGCTAAGACAAATAGGTATTTAGGCCTTGCGTTGTTCCTTTTCTTTTGAGCTTGGATCATTTGAAGCTGGAGTTAAAGCTGCATAGACCTGCTGTATAAACGATTCGGCTTTTTGCAGTATGTCCTGTTTTAATTTCGGAGCTCTTAACATCAATTCACCTATAAGTTGATTTTCATCAAACTTCAGCACTTGGTGAGCATCATTTAATCTGGTGGTGGCTACTTTTTCATGATCGCGACCGTCATCAGCAGCTGAATGATCTTCAGAGGATGGCTGCGGAGTTTCCTGTTTCGGAAGATCCGGAAGGGAAGGATCGGGATCGGTAGGCTCCGGATCAGGATTAGACGGCTCAGGATCTGGGGTATCAGGATCCGGATCGGTTGGTTCAGGATCTGGATTAGACGGTTCCGGAGTAGAAGGATTAGGATCTGTAGGCTCAGGCGTGATCGGATCCGGATCAGGTTTGGGAACAACGGTGGTTACCAAAGCTTTTCCGGTTAGTAAGGAGGTTTGATTGTTATCAAGATCGGTATTGATGAAGTAAAAGCCACGGTCAAGTTTATCTTCTGACAATCTTTTGCTTTTTAAGGTAAATTCAAAAAGCCCGGCTTCAGTCTGCGGTTTGGCTACGGTGGTAGCAAAGTAGGGCAGGTAAAAACTTTGATTCGACGACAAGTCAATATAGTCAGGAGATCGTACATCGCTGTCCAAAGCAAAATTCTCGGTAAAGAAGGGATCGTAGAAATTTTTATTGGTATAGATCTCAGGATCAGATGGATCTTCTGAGATTTTTAGAAATTGCTTTTTACCTTCGCCCGCATTTTCAAGCGCTTCGTTTAGAGAAGATGCTAATGTGCTGAAACCTAAGAGTTTTCCCAATTGAGGTAAAGATGCAGTGCCGCTCTCCGTCATGCCGTAGCTAAAACCTTCGGCACTGATCAGGCCGTTGTTGCAGCCTGCAATAAGCCCCGCTTTGATCTCGGAATTTTTATCGTTTGAACTGAGTTTTAAGACGGTATCGTCAGTGGTTACGGCAATTACATTGTTAAGATAGTTATTACCTTCAAGACTTCCAGCCAAGGTTCCGAAATTAAAAGTCCTGCCGTTTTCCATCTCTCCTAAGAGCGTGGTATGGATCTCAAGATCTTTTAGAGTGCTGTTTTTGATGTTTGCAGCAAGTCCGCCCAAATTAGCGTGATTGACAGTCGGCACGCTCATAGCGGCATTGATAAACAGGCGGTTTATTTCGGCTTCATTTAAACTTGCAAAAATTCCTGAAAAAGCATTAGCCCCGCTTTGGGAATAACTGATGCGGCTGTAGGCTCCGTCAAAGCTACCGCTGAATGGTTCTCCTTGCAAAAGCGGCGAGGATAGTTCCCCCAAATTGAGATCATTGGTAAGAAAGTATTTACCGTCTTTTTTAATGGCCAGCATTTCTTCTTTGGTGGATACGGGAGTTTCCCCGCGGTGCAAAAACAGATCGTCTCCTGAAAGATTGCGTTCAGTTTTTACATCGCTTTTCTCATTACAACCTATATCGATGCGTTGTATTGAAGAGCGCAGGTTTAAGCGTTCGCTGTTGCGGTTGTGTAAAGGATCTCCTGCAATATCTCGTATATTTGCTATATCCCTGATCACTATCTGACCGCCGTCCACGACGAGGTTGTCGGCATTGATCTGTCCTAAGAGGTTTACTCGTCCCATCCCGCGTTTTTCATCCGGCAGACTGATATTTCCGTTTGTGCGGAAATTTTCGATGATCCTGTCATCTATTTTTGAGGTGATCAGTCCTAATTTGGATACTTGGATCGATGAATTTAATCCTGCGCTGATCCCGGCAGGATTGATTATGTAAACATTCCCATAACCCTGCATACGTCCGTTGATAACTGACGGACTGCCGCCGGTGACCAGATTTAGATAATTGTGATTGTCAAAAGAGAGCACTGCGTCTTCCGAGACGTTGAATGAATTCCATTTGAGCACGTTGTTGTTATTTTTGGATACGATTAGCATCGTTTTTTCGTTGGCAGTAATTCTTATTTCGTTAGATGGATTTTGAGACAAAATAGGTAATTCTGTTGTGTATGCAGGGGTTAAATAAAGTAAGGCTGAGGCTAGTGCACCTAGGTGTATTGTGGCTCGTGAACTGTTATTCATAATATTTCCCGAATAAACAGGCGGAATACGCCGTGATGATTAAGGGCTTGGGCCCGAGGTTGGGAAATATTTTGATTGTGGAAAAAATATTTTTTTCCACAATCAGGCAGGATCCGCCTGAATGAGGATGTTTTAAACGGTGGAAAAATCTTTTAATTGCGACCTATACCGCGCAGAGCTAACGCCCATTGCTTTATCAGGATCACAAATACAGCAACTATCAGAAAATAGCGAAAGAGGTTGTATATGGTAAGGGAGGAAGCGTAAGCAGCGCTTTCTGGGATCAACAGCAGCTTTTGCTCTGCAAAAAAAGCCCAGCATGCCCAGGCAAAAGACCAGGTAAAAAGTGCGGAA
>CABQMD010000222.1 GCA_902465145.1 uncultured Succinatimonas sp.
TCCGCGGTGCTTTGGACGTACGTGCCACTTGCATCAATGAAGAGATGGAAAAAGCTGCTATGAATGCCATGCGTGATTTGGCTAAAGAACCGGTTCCGGAAGCTGTGGTAAAGGCTGCAGAGGTTGATCACCTCGAATTTGGCCCTGACTATGTGATCCCTAAACCTATGGATCCTCGTCTTTTGAAGAAAGTCTCAAAGGCAGTTGCAGAAGCTGCTGTAAAGAGCGGAGTTGCTAAATTCCCTTTGCCTGATCACTATATGGAAGATTAAAGACTTCTAAACAGAGAAAAAGGCTCGCTTTCTTTCAGGGAGCGAGCCTTAATTGATCTTTTCAAATTTGTCGATTAAATTCTTTCTAGCAACACTCCGCTTTCAAGATGCGGTGTATAAGGGAATTGGTCGAAAAACGCCAATCTTGATATACGATGGGTTTTAGTCAGATAACCAAGATCCGAGCACAGCGTTTCAGGGTTGCAGGAAATGTAAATCACTTTGTCGAATTTTGAGGTAAAACTCAGAGCTTTTTCATCGTTCAGACCGCAACGGGGAGGATCGATGAGCAAAGTAGCAAAATCATAATCAGATAATGTAATTTCAGCTTCCTTTAATCTGAAAAACTCTCTTACACCGGACAATGCTTCGGCAACTTCATCCGCACTCAACCTTGCAAGTTTTACGTTAGAAAGCTTGTTTAATTTCAAATTTTCAAGAGCTGTTTGGGTGGGAACTCTGGCTACTTCCGTGGCGAACGCTTTTCTGAACAGATCGGCCAGACATACGGTAAAAGTACCGCTGCCGCAATAAAGTTCGATAAGATCGCGATCTTTCATATCGGAACAACAGGATCTGGCAAAAGATACCATGTGTCCTGCAACTTGAGCATTGGGTTGGGAAAAAGTTCCGATCACTTCCTTTAGCTTAAATTCGCGGCCGTCATCAGTAAGAAGACTTTCTGTTATGTGATCAGCAGATGCCGTTATCATTTGTTTGCGGGCTCTTCCCACAAAGTCACACTTAACACCTGAATTTCTAAGATCTTCTTTAAGCTTGAGAGCAGCTTCTTTCCAGAGTGATTCGTCAAGTTTGCGGTGATAATTAAGAGAAATCACGCTCTCTTCGGTGCGTGAGGTCAAAAATTCTATACTAAATAGTCTGCGGTAGAGTTCTTCATGGTGCGGAAGCAACTCAAGTAATAATTTCATGACACGATTGGTTGCGGTCGTGGCCATGGGAAATTCTTTGAGCAGAATGCGTTTACGATCGTCGCCTTTCCCCTTATACATGGCATAGGAAAAACTATTCCCTTCTTTGAAAATGCCGAATTCACAACGACTGCGAAAGTTTGAAGGAGCTGAGGCATGGATCTCAGCTGAAGGGTGGGTAATTCCGTACTTTCCGAAGAGTTTAAGTGCTTTTTCGATTTTTTCTTTAAGATATAGCGGATAATTCTCAGGATCGACTGTGTAAAGTAACGGTTCGAGCATATTTTCTCCGGTTAAAAAAATTTGGACAGATTATAGCGATGAAAAACTCAGTCTGCACTAAGGTTAAAAGGGTCCTTTTTTTTGATTCGGGTGTAGGTGGATTGTCTGTATATAGGGACGTTAAGGAAGCCAATCCGACAATGGAGGGCTATTATCTTTTTGATAATGAATGTTTTCCATATGGAACGAAGACAGAGCGTTTTTTGGAACAACGAGTTACGGCTTTGCTTAAGGAAGCTACCGAACGCTTTGGAATATGTGCGGCGGTGATCGCTTGTAATACGGCAAGTACTTTGGTGTTACCAGAGGTACGTGCTGCCCTTGATATTCCTGTTGTAGGAGTTGTTCCTGCTATAAAACCGGCTGCAAGATTGTCTAAAAAGAAAATCATCGGTCTTATGGCAACTCCTGGCACAGTGCATCGGCAATACACTCGAAATTTAATCAGAAATTTTGCTGCAGATTGCAAAATAGTTGGATTGCCATCTCCTGTATTGGCAAGCATAGCTGAAAATCGCCTGCTAACAGGAGAGGTCGATGAGAAAAGTATTGAAAAAGTGGTTAAACCGATTTTGGATATGAACGAAAAGGATAGACCGGATGTAATAGTTCTTGGATGTACTCATTATCCTTTTGTGGTCGATGTTTTGAAAAAACTTTTGCCTGAAATAACTTTTATTGACAGCGGTAAAGCTATTGGTCGCAGGGTAAGACAGGTTTTATACGAATTAAAGGAAGAAAAATATTTAACTGTGCCTACCGGGGCAAAAGCTTTTTTTACCGGAGTTTTGGCACATCCTGAAGACAGAAAACGTATGGTGCATGAATTCGGATTCGGATCGTTACAGGCTTTTGAACTTTAAATTGTCTGTTTTACGTCAAAGCTGGCAGTGAGCTGTAGGTATGAAGAGAATAAGAAAAATATTATTAATATTATTGTAGGGAAAAGCGGAAGGAAGCTGAAAGAAAAGCAGGGGGGAAAAGAGGAAGAGGATGAGGAGGATAAAGGGATGGGGGAAAAAAAATAAAAAAAATGTTGACACTCTCAAAAAAATGTCTATAATGCCATCTCGTTGTCGCGAGACAGCCACCTCACCGAAGCAGTGAGGGAGAAAGTTCTTTAAAAACAAGTACGG
>CABQMD010000223.1 GCA_902465145.1 uncultured Succinatimonas sp.
GTTTTAGGGAAGAAAAGATCATGAAAAAATTTTTTGTAATGGTTTTAGCCGCAGTTGCCGCAGCTTACGGCAATGTGTCCTTTGCTGAAGATAGCGCCTCGCCTTTAAGCAGTTTTTATGAGGACGAAAACGTTAGGGTGATCAAGGTAGGCCCTGATGCTCCTGCAAAGATTCAGGAGCAAAATTATGACTACGGAATACAGGGGTTAAGATGTGCAGGAGCTCCTTGTCCTGATCCCTATGCCCGCCCTCTTTATCCCCATCATCGTGTTCATCACAATGGTGATCATCGTGTGCCGAAACATGCTTTTAAGTATTGGAAATATAAACCGAGAGCACATTGGGAAAATGGTTTGCCTCACCATCCCGGCAAACGTTATTTTGAGGAGAAAAGACGTTTGCACCATCTGATGCACTGATCTTTCACCATAATTTTTCCAAGATAAGGTCCGTTATGGATCACGTATTCTTAAAACTGCATTTGTCCGTAATCATAGCAGGGTTTACGGGCCTTTTCGGACGCCTGGTTTCTTTAAACGCCGTTTGGATCTGCTTTTTTCGCATTACCTTAGGCGGACTGTGTTTCTTTGCTTATTCAAAGTTTACGCATAAGTTAAAACCACTGCCTGCTTCTTTGCGCTACGGTGCCATGGGAGCAGGAGCGCTGCTTGCGTTGCACATTACTTTTTTCTATTTGGCTATCAAGCTTTCAAATGTTTCCTTGGGTACCCTGACGGTATCCACGATCAGCTTTTTTGTAGCTATCATCGAGCCTGTGGTTGCAAAGACCAGATTCAGCATCGCCGATATACTTTGCAGTTTGGTTGCTATTTTGGGATTGTCTTTTATCTTCAGCTTCGATGCCCGCTATCGCTTGGGTATAGGGGTAGGGATATTCTGTGCCTTTTTATCGGCACTCTACTCGGTTACAGGACGTCGCCTGATGGCTCATCCTCAGGCCGAAAGTTACAGCATGCTTAACTGGCAGTTTTTGGGCGCATCCGTGATGATGGTGATCGCAGTGTGCTTTTACCGCTTATTTACCGGAAGCTGGGATCTTTATTTCAAATTAAAAGACATGCTCTATCTTTTGCTGGCTGCCACTGTATGTACTGCCGGCATGTATCTCTTGCAACTCATGGTATTAAAAGCGGTTTCTGCCTTTACCGTGATGCTTACTTATAACCTAGAACCCGTATATACCATCTTACTGGCCTTTTTAATTTTCCATGAGAACCGGGAATTTAATTACTCGTTCTACGTGGGATTAAGCTTCATTATCATCTCGGTAGGGCTTAAGACCTGGCGCGTGATGCGTTTGCAAAAACTGGATCCGGGATTAAAGAATGCGTAATTCTTACGAATTTATCCTTATCTGTGTTTTAAGGATATTTCTATAAGATCTTTCTTTTGCTCAAGACAAAAATGATAAAATCTTTCCTGAAATAAAGGAAAGATTTTAAATAAGAGGGCTGATGATGAGAAAAGATGTGATCAAATCCCTCATTGTCATGAAGCAACACGACGTTCCGTTTGAGGTCAAAAAAAGAGAACTTACTCTGCCTTTGGACAGAGCCAAGATCATCACGCTTGCCGGAGTCAGACGCTGCGGCAAGTCTACTTTGATGGAACTTGCGATTAACGAATTGATAGCAAGCGGTGTAGACAGAAAACGCATCTTATGGCTAGGCTTTGACGATGAACGTCTTATTTCCATGCAAGCAGAAGATCTTGACGAGGTAATTCAAGCTTATATGGAGCTGTTCCCGAAGATCGACATTAAAGACGTTTTCATGTTTTTTGACGAGATCCAACTTATCAAGGGATGGGAGTATTTTGTCTTAAGACTTTTTAAAAGTTACTGCAAAAATATCTTTGTCTGCGGCAGCAATGCCACCATGCTCTCTACCGAACTGTGTACGGCTTTACGCGGTTACCCTTTGGAATTTAAGGTATATCCTTTGTCGTTTAAAGAGTATTGTTCTTTTAATGATCTTTCATGTGACGATGTTACCGAGCAGGGAATGGCTGCATTAAACGCAGCCTTTGACGTGTTTTTAGCAGAAGGAGCGTTCCCGGAAGCCGTGCTCACCAAAAGTAAAAGTGAAAGGATAAGACTGTTACAGGGCTATTTTGACACCATGCTGTTAAAAGATCTGTGTCAGCATTACGCCATTACCAATACCCGTTGTGCATCGTTTCTTGTAAAGCGTTTGATGGAAAATCTGACCAAGCCTTCATCGATTAATGCCGTTTACGGTGAATTGAAATCCCTTGGACTTAAGATCTTAAAAGATGATCTTTACGCTTGGGCAGGCTATCTTTGCGAGATCTTTTTATTAAGACGCATTCCCAAATATGAACGCTCTATGAACAAGGAAGTACATTCCCTCTACAAATATTACTGTGTGGACAACGGATTAAGATCTGCCGTCTTACTTCCTCGCAGCGATGATTTCGGCAAAAATCTTGAGAATGCGGTTTTCTGGAATCTGCAAAGACATTTATCCCCCCTGGGAAGAATTTCCTATTACAAGGGAAAAAGCGAGTGTGATTTTGTAGTTGAAGAGCGCGATGAAGTAAGCGCTTTATATCAGGTATGCTGGGAGCTT
>CABQMD010000224.1 GCA_902465145.1 uncultured Succinatimonas sp.
AAAGATTGGGATCTTCCATCAGTCCAGATACTTCCTCAAGGCGCTCTTCTTTGGCCCTTAAGTCAAAGATACCCCCTGAGCGCATCGGCACGCTCTTTTAACTCAGCCAATCTGGTTTTCAGGGAAACTGTTTCCTGCACTTTATGTTCCTATTTATTCTTTGATCCTCGTACGCTTGCTTTTATAAATGCAATCCTACAAGGCATACTATGCGTTCTTTTCTATGTATGAAATTTCAGATACCGCAACGCCGTTTTCAAAATTTACCTTCTTAAAACTGACGTTGTGTCAAAGCCAAACTCAAATTTGACCTATGAACCGTTGATTATAACAAAAGCTGAGGCTCGCCGTCCCCAAAGTCAAACCTTTGCCAAGATGAAAACATGCTCCTGCCAGAATAAACAACAATTTTGAATTTAATGCAGGAGCGAAGCTCTCTTAACGTCAGTTGGATTCATATTCCGTATTCACACGCGGCATGATCCTGCAAACCAACTCATAGGGTATGGTACCGCAGCAGGAAGCCACGACTTCCACGGGTAATTCTTTTCCCCATAGAACGGCACTGTCACCGACTTTATCCCTAGAATCAGGACCGAGATCCACAAACATCATATCCATACAAACATGCCCTGCCGTAGGAACACGTCTGCCGTTTATATATACCGGAGTACCGTTGGGTGCCGTACGCGGATATCCGTCGCCGTACCCTGCAGAAATTACCCCCAATACAGTGTCGTGCGATGCTACGTAAGCTGCACCGTATCCCACCTTATCCCCTTTTTTAATATGATGTACGGCTATCAGCGACGCTTTTAACGTCATCACAGGTTCCAACCCCAAATCAGCTCCGGTCTTGTCGTCAAAAGGAGAGATCCCGTACATGATTATGCCTGGACGTACCCAAGTGGTATGCGAACGCTCCCACTTGCAGATCCCTGCAGAATTTCCAAGCGACAGATCTCCTTTAAAATCGAGTTCTTTGGCGATCCTGAAAAAATTGTCTTGCTGGATCTCGTTATAAGCCTGCTCAGAAGGAGTATCCGCAACGCTAAGATGGGAAATAAGTCCCAGAGGTTTGTAAGTATTGGGACTGTCCACTAGAATTTTTTTGATCTGCGCTATTTCTTTTAAGTCGCAAGATCCCAGCCTATGCATTCCTATATCAACCTGAACCCAGCAATGCACGGGCTTTTTCAGTTTGGCATCGGCTATGGCACGGGCCTGAGTAAGATCATGTACCGCCGTATAAAGATCGTAACGTGAAACCAACTCTACATCGCTTGAATTAAAAAAACCTTCCAAAAGCACGACCGGTTTTGAAATTCCCTGATTCCGCAGACTCAAAGCTTCTTCAATCCTCGAGACAGCAAATGCATCGGCATCGTCGTTGAGCGCTGCTGCTACCGGATAAAGACCGTGTCCGTAAGCATTTGCCTTGACCACGGCCAAAAGTTTTGAATGCGGGGCCATCTCACGTATGCGACGAAGATTGCGCACCAATGCCCCGGTGTCGATGATGGATGATACAGCTTTCATGAGTTTTCTTAGTTATTCTTCTAAAGGAAGGGGAACTTCACCTACAGGTTGTGCCTTGTCATAAAAAGAGGTGTATTCGCCGATAAATTGTAATTCTATGTCTTTTAATGCGCCGTTACGGTTTTTTCCCACGATCAGCGTAGCTTGACCGTCATCTCCGTGTTCATCGGTCTTTTCACGATACAGCGATTCGCGGTGCAGAAACAAAATAAGATCGGCATCCTGCTCGATGGAACCTGATTCGCGCAGATCGGAATTCATAGGACGGTGATCTTTTCTTGAGTCGACTTCACGGTTTAACTGCGAAAGACACAACACCGGACAATCCAACTCTTTTGAAAGCAATTTCAAACTGCGGGAAATACCGCCTAATTCCAATGCCCTGTTTTCCTGATCAGTATCGCCTTTCATCAGCTGAATATAGTCGATCATAATAACGGAAACGCCGCCTTCGCGATCTGCTATCTGATGAGCACGGGAGCGCAACTCGGCAGGAGAAATATTGCCGGTATCATCTATGTACAACTTATTGTACATTTCCTCTTCGTGCTCCTCATTCTCACGTTTACCCGTAAGCAACATAAGCTTGGTAATAATGCGTTCCCACTGTGACGCTTCAGCTCCGCCGTTGGTCAATTTCTGCAACGGAACCTGACCGAAATTTGAGAGCATGCGCATGGCAATGGCCTCGGCAGGCATTTCCATCGAAAACACGAGACCGGGTTTTTTCACATCCGGATTTAATACGATGTTCTCGACTATATTCATGGCAAAAGAAGTTTTACCCACACCAGGTCGTGCGGCAATGATATTAAGAGTCCCTCCTTGTAACCCCAAGGTCAGCTGATCAAGCTCGGAAAAACCGGACGGTACGCCGCGCATTTTCGTGCCAGAAGCCAAATTGGCATGAATGCGTTCGATTAAAGCTTTGGAAACCTCAACAATGGGTCTGGGACCTTCCGACACTTCACTGTCGTTTGCCGTAACCGCATCATAGACTATACTTTGAGCCTGAGAATATAGTGTTCTGACATCACGCCCGTCGGGAG
>CABQMD010000225.1 GCA_902465145.1 uncultured Succinatimonas sp.
CATGGTCTCAAGAGGTCCGCGGAGGTTTACGCCTGCGCAGTTAACCAGCACGTCGATCTCGGCACCGTCAGCAGCGATACGCTCAAAAGCCTCGTCAACAGAGGTCTTGGAGCTTACGTCGCAAGGAATGCCGTGAATGCGCTCTTCGCTGCCATTACCGATCTTCTTGACAGCACCGGCGAGCTGCTCGGCAGTACGGGACATAATGTACACATTGGCGCCTTCTTTGTAGAAAAGCTCTGCAATAGCAAAGCCGATGCCACGGCTGCCACCGGAAATCAACGCGGTCTTACCTTCTAGGATCATAATTAAAACTCCAAAAAGCAGAAGTAAATTTAACTTTGCTTATTTTAAAGCTATAAAAGTGTAAAAAATTGTGCTCTAAGTCAAATTTTTAAAAATAGATCAGATGAGTTGTAAAAAGATGTTATTCGGTAACAATTTTCGCTTACATACATAACTGAAGAATTTTACCTTTAATTTACAAAGTATTATTTCTGGAAACTTCTATACAAGCTTAAGAGAAAAAAAATTGGTTAAAAATTGAAATTTACAAAAGAGATCAGATGAAAGTAACCACGCGAGATTGCGGTAACAAGTTAAAAAATACGGATAATTGGCTGTTATTTAAACATTTGCTTAAAAAAAGCATGCAACTATCTTCTAGAGGAAAATAAATACAGATCAGATCATGCAGGAGAAGTGATCGCAAACTCCGAGGATCCTGCCTGTTTCATCCACTACCGGAACCGAATGGATCAAATGTTTCTTAAACATTTTTTCCACGTTGCTGATTTTCTCAGACGGCAAAACGGTAACAGGTTGTTTTGTCATTATTTCAGCGCAGATGAGTTTAAAAAAGTTCTCCCGATTGGCGAGCATGGCACGGCGTATGTCACCGTCGGTGATCAACCCTGATAATTTCCCTTTTTCGTCGGTTATCAATCCCAATCCCAGCTTTTTTTCGCTGATCACGATGATTGCTTCACTAAGCGTGGTATCAGGATTTAAAAACGGCAAATCGTCACTTTTCATTACATCTGCTGCAGTGGTAAGCAGACGACGCCCCAAAGAGCCGCCGGGGTGAAACAATGCAAAGTCCTGTTTTTTAAAATCTCTTGCCTGCATGAGGGCAATTGCCAAAGCGTCACCAAGAGCCAGCGCTGCGGTAGTACTAGATGTGGGAGCAAGATTTAAAGGACAGGCTTCTTTTTTAACTTTTGCGTTCAGCATGATTTTTGCACTGCGGGCAAGCAGTGAATCAGAAGAGCCGCAAAGTCCGATCACTGGTATATCTTCTTTGAGCAAAATCGGTAGAAAACGCAAAAGTTCGTCGGTGTTACCAGAGTAACTGATGGCGATCACCACGTCATCTTTTGTAAATGCTCCGAGATCTCCGTGGAAAGCATCCAATGGATTGATGAAAAAAGCCGGGGTACCGGTAGAACATAAAGTGGCAGCGATCTTTTCGCCTATATGCCCGCTTTTACCGACACCCGTGACTATTACTTTGCCTGTGCAATTGAAGATAAGCCTTACAGCCTGTTCAAACTCATCTCCAAGCTGAGGGATAAGGCCCAAAATGGCATCGCTTTCGTCATGAAGGCAT
The DNA here is from genome assembly GCA_902465145.1 of uncultured Succinatimonas sp. Classification (GTDB taxonomy): domain Bacteria; phylum Pseudomonadota; class Gammaproteobacteria; order Enterobacterales; family Succinivibrionaceae; genus Succinivibrio. The sequence continues at coordinate 1,610 of CABQMD010000225.1, forward strand.
TGCACTGCGTATTCACGAGCTTTTTTCAGTCTTGGTTCATTTAATCTTGAAGCGCTCACAGCACGCTCCTTAAAACTTTTTCCAAATCTTTAAGATAAAGCATGTTTGGACCGTCGCTAAGGGCTTTTTCAGGATCTGGGTGTACTTCAAAAAAGAAGCCTGATGCTCCGAAAGCCTTGGCTGCCTTGGCCATGGCAGGTACAAAGCGGCGATCGCCACCTGTGGATCCGTTCCCGGATCCAGGGCGTTGAACGCTGTGGGTACAATCCATGATCACATGCGGTGTGATCTCAAGCATGTCCGGTATGTTTCGAAAATCTACCACCAGATTGTTATATCCGAAACTGTTACCGCGCTCAGTCAGCCAAATCTCAGATGCTCCGCTGTCCAAGGCTTTTTCGTAAGGGTAGCGCATGTCTTTGCCGGAGAGAAACTGAGCTTTTTTGATGTTAATTATTTTGCCGGTTTTAGCTGCTGCAATCAAAAGATCCGTCTGACGGCATAAAAAGGCGGGAATTTGCAAAATGTCAGCAACTTCTGCGGCTTCGTCAGCCTGCCAAGCTTCGTGAATGTCGGTTAGTATGCGCAGTTTAAAGCGCTCTTTTACCAGACCGAGCATTTCAAGACCTTTTTTTATCCCGGGCCCCCTAAAAGAGGTAATGGAGGTGCGATTGGCTTTGTCAAAGGATGCTTTGAAAATAATCTCAAGCCCCAAAAGAGAATTCAGTCTTTTAAGTTCACTGGCAACGCTTTGTAAAATTTCCCAAGATTCTATGACACAGGGTCCAGCTATGACTATAGGTGACATGTTTTTTCCCTTGATTAGAATAACTTCGTCTAAAAACCGCTACTTTTAAGATTCTATGTTAAAGGAGAAAAAAAATCCCGGTTTTGAAACCGGGATCATACGATTTTTAATTAATAATCAGCTAAGACGAGATCAGATCACGCCCTGAGCCAACATGGCATCAGCA
>CABQMD010000226.1 GCA_902465145.1 uncultured Succinatimonas sp.
TATGCCTCACCGCTTAAAATTCAAAAAAGTTGCCAAGTAACCGGAAAATCATGCAGGCCGTCAGCGACGGCCTGTTTTATTTTTTAAATGACAAAGCCTTAAACAGATAATAAGCAGGCGGCTTTGCCGAACTTTTGGTAATTGCAAATCCGCAGTGTTGCGCACAGCGCAGAGCTTTTACATCATCAAAAGGAACCAAAGTAGACACTCCGCGCAACTTACCATGATCATAGCAATCAAGCGAGAAACGCCTGAGAGCACTGCCTACCCCCTTGTCTCTGTACTTTGCCGCTACGGCAAGATAAATTTCGTGGATCAACCCCTCAGACTGCTCAGAAGGTTCAAACATATAAAAATCACAGGCAACGATCCTTCCTTCGGCATCCTTTGCCACACTGCACAGTTGATTCATGCGCTTTTTAAAAACTTTTTGCAGCCAGGGAACCGCATAAATATCGCATTCTGACAAAAGAGCCATGCAGGATAAAAAATCGTCTTTAGTCGCAGTCTGCAAAACCAAGTCTTCAAATCCGGATTTAAGGGACAACCTAAGATCTCGTGCTGATCTTAAATTAAAGCGGGTCAAAGCAGCATCTCTGAAAAAATGATAGAGAAAGTGAGGGATCATAAAAAAACTTAAGCAGGCTCAAAAGAATCATGCATTCTGAAGACAGATTATCTTGTATATTATCAGTTAAAAATACGGCTTAAAAATTTAAACGGAAAATTTATGCATAACACTTTAAAACAAACTCTGCTGGCTTCTGCACTTACCGTGATGGCTTTTTCTTCAACACAAAGTTTTGCAGACGATCTGGTAGTGCGTGTCGGTACCGAGCCTTCATTCGCACCCTTTGAATTCATGGATGAAAAGACCAAGACTCTTACCGGTTTTGACATCGACCTTATCAACGCCATAGCCGAAGCCTCCGGATTTAAAACCGAAATTTCCACCATGCCGTTTGACGGACTGATCCCCGCCATTCTCACCGGTTCGCTGGATGTTGGTATTTCTGCCTTCACCATCACCGATGAACGCAGAAAACGCGTTGCCTTCTCGGCTCCGTACATAGACGCAGGTCTCGGTATAGTCATACGCAGCGCATTAAAAAATGAAATCAAAGGTGCAAACGACTTACAAGGACGCAAACTTTGCGGACAGATCGGCACTTCAGGAGCCTTGTACTCTGAAAAAGTCAAAGATGCTCAGGTAACCCAGTTCAATTCAGCTTCAGAGACTTATCTTGAACTGCGTAAAGGCGGATGCGATGCCATCGTCAATGACCGTCCCGTACATGCCTACTACATGGCTACGGCAAAACCTGATGATGTGATCCTGCTTGACGGCTACATCAGTGCAGAATCCTACGGCATTGTGATGAACAAAAACAATACCGAACTGCAAGAACTGGTAAACCGCGGATTTGACAAGATCAAAGCCGACGGAACCTACCAACAGATCTACAATAAATGGTTTAAAGACAACAAGTAACCATAAAATTGTACGTACTTGACAACATGCGACCGAACTCTTTTGGAGCAGTCGTTTTTTTTAGATTCAGATAATGACAGAATTAAAAATAGGCATCGTAGGATGCGGCAAAATAGCCGATTTTCATGCCAAAGCCATTTTAAAAACTCCCGGATGCCGGCTGGTTGCGGCTTGTAATCGTACCGAGAAAAAACTTAAAAGCTTTACCGAGCGCTACAGGATCTCGGGATATCTGGACGCCAAAGAAATGGTACGCGCAGAACATCTTGATGCCGTCACCATTTGTACCCCCCACCCTACTCATGCTGCACTGGCCGTTGCCTGTCTTAACGAACGATGCCACGTTCTGGTAGAAAAACCTCTCGCTGTTTCCGTAGCAGAGTGTGACGAGATGATCAAAGCAGCCGAACAAAACAAGGTACTGCTCGGGACCTTGGTACAACGCAGGTTTTATAAGCCTTGCCTACGCATAAGGAAAGCAATCGATTCAGGAAAGATGGGACATCCCGTATTGGGAGAAGCCGTGATGTTAGGATACAGATCAAAAGAATACTACCAATCTGATCCCTGGCGCGGCAGCTGGAGCGGCGAAGGCGGCGGAGTATTGGTTTCACAGGCTTCGCATCAGATAGATCTGCTTAACTGGTACATGGGAAAAATCGAAAGCATTCAGGGGCATTTTGAAAATTTCACTCACCCGTTCATCGAAGTTGAAGACAGCGCCTGCGCCGTGATCCGTTACCAAGGAGGAGGCATGGCCACGTTGTTGGCCAGCAACTGTCAGGATCCCGCACTTTACGGCCGCGTTCACATCTTCGGATCAAACGGTAAGAGTGCCGGAGTAAAAACCGACGGCGGTTCCATGTTCATTGCAGGAGTCTCCGAAATTGAAGAACCTCCGCTTTGCGATCTGTGGACTGCCGACGCTACTCCGCTTGAAAGGTTGCAGGAACAGGATGCGGCTTTTTTCTCATCTCTTGACGACAAAATGATCTTTTTTCATCAAAAAAGCATTGCCAACTTTCTTGCGGCGGCGGCAGGACGC
>CABQMD010000227.1 GCA_902465145.1 uncultured Succinatimonas sp.
CAGATCAAATATTAAATCACGTCAAATTCAACGAATTGTCTGTCTCCTGACTTTAGGAGCAAAATGACTGAAAAATAGCCGGGAGCCCTTGTGGCTCCTATGTTTTTAGATGTTGCAATTTTGTTTGATAGTAGTACAATGTGATATGTAGAATTGTTTCTTCAGAGAGGTGGTTATGTTCGTGGCTGTTTATAAAAGCGGTGGTCATCAATACTGTCGACTCTCTGAAACCTATCGGGATGAAAACGGTAAGGTAAAAACTAAAGTCATTAAAAACTTCGGCAGAGTGGATTTGTTACTCAAAAACGATCCTAAAGCTTTAGATAAACTCAAAGCTCAATACGGCGGTTCCGGACAAGATAAGATTGAGCGTCGCGGTAAGGTACGTTCAGAAAGTTTGCACTCCTTTTTGTCTGCACAGCAGCAGTTGCCTTCTCCGGAGTCCTTTCCTTGTCTTAACTACGGATACTATGTACTGAAGGCTCTGTGGAACAGTCTTGGCTTAAATCGCAAACTTACATATCTTCAAAGCAGCCGTCTTAAGATTGAATTTGATTTAAATACAGTTGTTTCTTTCTTGGTGTTTTCAAAAGTACTCGATCCACATTCAGTACGTTTCACTTTTAGCGACAAAGATTTCTTCCTGGGAGATCCTATGAAAGGGATCTGCTTGCAAAATTGTTATGACAGTTTGGGAATTTTAAAAGAGCATAAGGACAGGATCTTTAAAGCAGTAAATCAAAGGTTGGATGAGAAATATGGAATAGACCGTTCGTTGTTGATTTTTTACGATGTCACCAATGTTTATTTTGAATCTCCGATGGCCGATGAAGAGTACGGATATAAGCAAAAAGATTATGACGAAAAACTTTCACAAATGATTAAGGAAAGCAAAGAGTCCGGAGAGCTCGGGGATGAATTCTTTAACGAAGACGGCTCTCTTAATTGTGACTTGGAGCTGTTGCCTGCAAGTTTTCTGAAGAAGGTAAAAGATAGCAAAATCGAATATTTACTGATGCGCGGACCTTCCAAAGAGCATCGCTTTGACTTACCTTTAGTTTCTGTAGCACTGGTGATTGACCGCAACGGCTTTCCTTTAGATTTTGAAATTTACTCAGGAAACGCCTCTGAATTTAAAACCATGACAACCTCCATAGACAGGCTTACAGAAAAATACCATACCAAAGAAACCATAATCGTTGCCGACCGCGGTTTGAATTCTGCCTCTAATTTGAAGATGTTGCAGGATCACAAATTAGGTTTTCTGATGGCTCAAAAGGTAAGTGCTTTTTCCGGAGAACTGCTCGATAAGATGCTGGAAACAGAGCAGTACCGACCAATCAATAAAGAATTACCTGAATACGGAAGATACCGCGTTATCAAAGATTTCAAGAAATTCATCCCCGGTTGCAAAGATCCTGTTTCCTGCACTTTGGTATTAACTTATAACGAGCAAAGACGCCTCAGAGACGAAGCCGTATTAGACAGACAAGTTGAAAAAGTACTGCGTAAAGCTGAAAAGAAAGAAAAAATCAGTCCGTCTTCCTCAAACTGTGCTGAGCTTGCCAAAGTAGACGGTGACAGCAAAACCGCCAGAGTGATTGGTGTTGATTATGAGGCCGTGGCCAAACGTCGTGCCCGTTGCGGTTATGCTGCTATGGTTTATAAACAAGCTCCGTCGCAGAAAGAAACTGAACCGTCACATGCTATCAGTGATGATGATGTAGCCGGGATCTACCATCAGCTGACCAAAATTGAAGAATGCTTCAAGATCATGAAGAACAATCTGGGCTTGCGTCCTATGTATGTATGGAATTCAGATCATGTACGAGGACATGTCATTGTTTGCGTTCTGGCTTTATTGCTGTTGAGAATGCTTCAAAGAAGATTAAAAGACGATTTATTGGCAGATGTAAGCATAGATGACTTATGCAGAGCATTGAACGAAGCCAATGTGATGTTTATGAAACCGTCTGCCAATGAATGTGTCTTTATTCATCAAATGTCACGAACCCAAAACATCAGACGCAAGGCGGTGAAACTTTCTGACAAAGATTTGCTGACAGCTTTATCGGAAGGCACGCTCACACCATCCGTGAGCATCATAAGTCGCTGCATGCAAGCAGTCGGACTTACGCCGATAAAAGGTATAGTCAACCGCCCGGATCTGGCACATTGTCTTAAGACCAGATTCGACAGCGACGAGGAGGTAGTATCACTGGTCTTACTTCGACAACTGTATCCCAGTCTTTATACTACCATGTAACCAAGCAAAAATGCCTGCAAACCTTGATGCATCAAGGTTTGTCGCTTGGTTAGCTCCTAAAGTCAGGTCTTATGTTGCCGTCAACAGCATTCGTGTAACATATAATTTCCAAGAATGTCGATTCAACCGACATTCTTTTTGCCTTAGCAAATGAAGAAACTTAAGCTTAGCAGATCAAATATTAAATCACGTCAAATTCAACGAATTGTCTGTCTTTTTGAGAGAACACCAGAGCAAGACGGATATGCTGAAGCTCATTTTCGTTTT
>CABQMD010000228.1 GCA_902465145.1 uncultured Succinatimonas sp.
GCAATGCCTACGTCAGATGCAGCCAAAACCGGTGCATCGTTAATACCGTCTCCTACAAAAGCGGCCAACCCGTATTTACTTTTGAATTTTTCAAAGTTTTTAAGTTTATCTTCAGGCAATTGTTCAGCCAGCACCTCAGAAATCTTAAGATCCGCGGCAACTTTTTGAGCAGCAGATTGTTTATCTCCGGTGATAAGACAAGTGCTGATCCCCAATTTTTGAAGCTCGACCAAAGCCTCGCTGGCACCCTTTTTAGGTTCGTCAAAAAGCTCCAGTATTCCCAATAGTCTTTTGTTTTTAAGCACATATATATCCGTGCCGAAACTCTGATTGCGCTCGATTTTTTCAGAACATTCGCGGCTTGCCAGTTCGTAGCGTCCTACAACTACTTTATTTCCGTCAATTTCTCCGCAAAGGCCGAGTCCTGCCTGTTCCTGAGGATTTGACAGTTCAGGGATCACAAGACCGCGTTGTTGCGCTGCATCGACCACGGCTGTTGCCAAAGGATGAGTACTGAATTTTTCAAGAGCAGCAGCTACCCTCAATACTTCGTTTTCGTCTGCTCCGTTTAAACTTTTAATTTTGGAAACGGTAAAGTCACCTTTGGTAATAGTTCCGGTCTTATCAAAAGCCATGGCTTTGAGCTTGGCAAGGTTTTCAATAAACACCGTGCCCTTTACCATTATTCCTATTTTCGACACTGCTCCCATTCCACCGAAGAAAGACAAAGGGACGGAAAGCACCAAGGCACACGGACAGGATACGACCAGAAAGACCAAAGCTCTGGTTCCCCAATCGCTCCATGATGCCTCAGCCACGAAAAGCGGGATCAAGGCAAGTAACACGGCACCTGCAACCACCAGCGGGGTATACCAATTTGCAAAGCGTCTTATCAAAGCCTCAGGACGCGATTTATTGGCTGCTGCATCTTCGATTAAATTCAATAATCTGGTGATCGATGAATTTCGATGATCGCAACTTACCTTAAGCTCGATAACCCTGCCTGTATTAATACAGCCTGAAGGGATCTCATCTCCTTTCTGATAGACTCTGGGCTCACTTTCACCGGTTAAAGCTGAAGTGTCGATGTCCGCGTGCTTGGTCAGAAGGACGCCGTCCAAAGCAACGGATTCTCCTTTTAAGATCCTGATCTTTTGCCCGACCTTTACATTACGCGGTTTTATTATTTCTTCACCCCCGTCATCGTTTATCACGCGGACACTTTGCGGTTTTAATTTGATAAGAGAGGTGATCTCTCCTCTTGATTTGCCCTGTGCATATTTTTCAAAGGCCTCTCCTATCATGTAAAAAACCATGACGGCTAAAGCTTCTGCATAATCATGGATCCCGAATGCACCGAAGGTGGCAATTACCATCAGGATCTGCTCATTTAAACGTCTGGTCTTAATTAAACCTTTAAAAGCCTCGATTATGATTTTATAAGACAAAGGAACATAAGCGCATAAACAAAGTACGCCCAAAGTTACATCGCCAATGGTAAAAAATTGCCCGTGTTCTTGAGCAATAAGAAACCCCATCATGGTTACGGCAAATAACAAAGTAAGTTTTTCCCGTAATGACATTTCTTTGAACATTTTTGTATTCCTTCTAAAAAAGCAGGATCTATTTTATATCTGAACAATCATTCAACTGTCAGGTTAAAATAACAGGAACGTCCGTTCCTGTCTTATTTCTAATCACGCAAAGTGATGCTTATTCCGTCTTCAAATCCGGCCGCCACACGATTGGCCTTTTCCACGGCTTCATCCTCATCACAATCCTCAGCCGTTTCAAGAACCAAAGAGCCCATGGCAAAATTCAAATTGGCCGCACCGAAAGCTTTGGCCAACAAATCTTCTAACTTGGCAGCGCAATGCGGACAATCAACGCCCGCGATGTCACAACGGATCTTCATATAACCATCCTTGTTTATGATTGAACACTTATTTAATTAAATTCATTATACGTTCATTTGAGCATTTGTTCAATTGTAAATTACAAAAAAAGCCCCCGCAGGGGCAAAGAGCAAGAATTTTGTTTATTTCATGAGATTTGGCAAAAACATGCTGATCTCGGGGATATAAGTGATGAACATGAGACAGGTGATCATGATCAAAAGGAAGGGAATGATACCTTTTAACACCACTTCAAGTTTACTGTTGGAAACACGAGCTGCCACAAACAAGGCCATACCCAAAGGAGGAGTGATGAATCCTATGGCAAGGTTGCAAACCATGATGATACCGAAATGAACCGGATCTACACCTATGGACTGTGCAATGGGCAGAAGGATCGGAGCCAAAATCAAGATGGCGGGAGTCTGATCCATAAAGCATCCGACTATGAGCAGCAAGACGTTGATGAGCAGCAACAACAGGATCTTATTGTCAGTGACACTGATGATGGATTCGGTAATAAGCTCGGGGATCTGCTCTACAGTAAGCACTTTTGAGAAAGCGCTGGCGGTAGCCAGGATCACCAAAATGGTACCGGTGGTGCATGATGAGGTAGCTATCGTTTCGTAGAG
>CABQMD010000229.1 GCA_902465145.1 uncultured Succinatimonas sp.
TTATGTTTGCCGTTTTCAAGATCAGTTCTTGAAGAATTAAAACTTAAATTGATGCCGGCGTAATCGCTCATGTCGATCACCAAATTGCCCTGAGCATCGTTTTTTACAACATAATCAGTTGCCTTAAGTTCAGTTTCCTTACCGTAAGCATCACGCTCAAAAACGCGTAATTGACCGCCTTCAAAACTTATCTTGTAGTCGTTGGCTGTAACATTACTGCCTTTGCCTTCCACAAAATTCATAAGACATGATTGACTGTTGGTTGGATCATCAGTGGCGGCGTATAAATCCTTAACGGAAAAAATGTTGTCGCCTGCAATTCCCTCAAGCGTAAAACCTGCACGGTTTTGCTGATTCAAAGCATCGGCAAACGATATGCTCAAACGCCCCAAATCACGCATGGTCTGACGTATTTCCGAACAACTTGCAAGATATCCGCCTATTGCACCGCCTATATCGGCATCATTCAAACGTACCTGCGTGGCATCGTTTACAGATCCGGCAAAGTTATTGAACTTTAAAGTAAGATATTGGCGGGTACTGTCTAACTGATCCTCATTACCAGTAATGGTTGCGTAGGTTGAATCATTGCATAACAACTGACCATTACCGGACATATATACAGAGATGGAACCGTTTGACTGGGTTACGGTATTGATCCCGACTTGCTCTGACAATTGTTTAATGAGCAAATCGCGCTTATCCTGCATTTGCAAATAGATTTCGTTGCGCTCACCTGCCTGTCCTTCATCAGCCGAGGAAGCCAAGATCTGACGGTTTAATTCGCAAATTGAACGCGTCAGAGAATTGACGGAGGAAACGGAGTCGTTGATCTTGCCGTTAACATCGGCTATCTGTCGCTGGATCTCCCCGTTTAAAGTGGTAAAACGGTTTTGGATCACCTTAAGATCTGCCAGCACTTCTTCTCTGGCAGAGGTTGAAGTAGGATTCTGGACTGAACTTGATAAGGCATTAAAGTATTTGGTAAAAGCCGTTGAGACGGACATCTCATCATCAGAGAGCATGCTGTCAACCGCACTCATTCCTGATTTGGCTGCCTCATAATAACTTTTGTTGCCGTTGTCAGCATAAAGTTCTCGCTGTACATACTGACTGTAAATACGGCGTGTATCGGTATTACCGACTCCCCAGTCTATGCTGCTGGTATAAGTCAGCGTCTGCTTGCGGGTATATCCCTCGGTATTGACGTTGTTAATATTGTTGGAAGTAGTGCTTATCAGCTTCTGTGCGTTTAAAACACCGAATTTTCCAATTTGAATTAAGTCCAGCATGCTCAAGTCCCGATCTTATGCGGCATCGTTATGCCGTGTTTAAGCTCACGATTTGACTTATGCTATTTATATGCCATAAATGCAATTTTTCTGGAAATATTTTTAAGTTTGGCAGAATAATCAGGATCCGTGGCATAACCTGCACGTGCAATTTCATCAAAATATGTATCGGGATCAAAACTGCGCGTAGCTGCATTACCGTAACGAGGATTATTTCTGATGAAATCTATATAGTCCTTCATTGAATCCAAAAGTCCTGAATAAGCACGGAATGCACTTTGACGTTTTACAAATGTACCGTTTTCAAACTCAGGAGATGACAACTCCTGTTTATCTCCCTGCCATGAAGGGTCGGCCTTGATACCGTAGTAATTATTATTTGCAGGTACATGTTGCCCCCATCCGGTTTCCAAAGCCGCCTGAGCTACCAACACCAAAGGATTGAACCCTTGCCCTTCTACTGCTTTTAAAGCATAGGGCATGAGTTTGTTCACAAAATCCTCCTGCGATTCAAAACATTGAAGCGAATCTGCAGGCAAATCACCGTAAATCTGAGATAAACCTTTTACGAAACGAGCTTCATATGAAGCAGGATCAAGAGATGTTGAATAATCGCGCCTGCCGTAACCTTGATTAAATTCAGTGGAACGGTTGCCGTCTGAAACCAGCTGTTGCAAAAGCTCCTTTCCTTCATCTCCCAAAGCCTTTGAAAATTGCTTTGCCACAAGATAGGTAACTGAATTTTTCGATATTCCCTGAGATTTTTTTGACAGTTGACCTACCTGTTCTTGTGACAACATATCTTCAAACATGGAGGAATATTTACTGTGCAACGGTGAATCGGGATTTAAAGAATCATTAGACGAACGCATTGCATTCATCCAATACTGATTCAGCAATTGTTCAAACTGTTGAGCAGCCGCTTTTAAAGCCTGAGCTTTCGCACGGTTGTCACCGCTTCCCAAAGCTTTAAGTTTGGAAAGACCGCGCAGATCAGTAGCCATAACGGACTCAGACGGATCTCTGGTTTTAAGCATGATCTCCTGCATGACTACGTTGTCCCCCTTTTTCCAAAAAGTTGCTTTTCTGATTAAGCAAATGTCATGCCATTAACATTTATATACAGCGCACAAAACGGAATTTTGACACTGTCGAAAAATTGCCTAAAGTCTGACCTCGGTCTAGAATAAGCACACATCAGTCATTCAATGCGGAGCCTTTATGCAATTCT
>CABQMD010000230.1 GCA_902465145.1 uncultured Succinatimonas sp.
TTTTCAAGCACATGCTCGGTAACCGCGATCCCGGCTTTGCGCAAGATCTCAATACCGCGTCCGCTGACTTTAGGATTGGGATCACCTGCAGCCACCACCACGCGTACCACCTGCTCCTGAACCAATCGTAAGGCACAGGGAGGAGTTCTGCCAAAATGAGAACATGGCTCCAAGGTCACATATGCCGTTGCCCCTTTGACGTCACAGCCAGCATTGTTTATGGCCATGATCTCAGCATGGGGTTGCCCGGCTTTATGATGCCAGCCCTCGCCTATGATCCGTCCCTGACGCACAAAAATACAACCTACCGCAGGATTGGGGTAGGTTGTGTATAAACCACGCGACGCGAGCTTTAACGCCCGCGCCATATAGTAGCGGTCAATTTCCGACTGTTTTTGCAATTTCAGTCCTTGTAGACGGGGAAACGCTGGCACAAAGCCACCGCACGGGCCTTACACTGCTCGATGACTTTTTCATCTTTATAGTTATCAAGCACGTCGCAAATGATGGAAGCCAGTTCCTTAATTTCAGGCTCCTTAAAACCGCGGCGGGTGCAGGCAGGAGTACCGACTCGCAAACCGGAAGTTACGAAAGGAGAGCGTTTCTCTCCAGGTACGGTATTCTTATTTACCGTGATGTTTGCCTTGCCCAATGCAGTCTCGGCATCGGCTCCGGTCATTTCAAGATCGGTAAAATCCATCAGGAACAGATGATTATGCGTACCGCCTGAAACCACCTTGTAGCCACGTTTTTGTACTTCTTCTGCCAAAAGCTTGGCATTTTTTACAATCTGCTTTTGATAGTCAACGTACCAAGGCTCCATGCATTCTTTGAACAATACCGCTTTGGCTGCAATGATGTGCATGAGCGGTCCGCCCTGATTTCCCGGGAACACGGCCGAATTGATACGCTTGTACAGAGCCTCGTCATGGCAGTTTGACAAGATGAAACCTGAACGGGGACCGCCTAAGGACTTATGGGTAGTAGAAGTCACCACGTGAGCATAATCAAGAGGAGAAGGATAGACGCCGGCTGCAACCAAACCTGCCACATGAGCCATGTCTACCATCAGGTAGGCACCAACCTCATCGGCGATTTCACGCATTTTCTTCCAGTCTACTATGCCCGAAAAAGCTGAAAAACCCGCGACTAGAACTTTAGGTTGATGTTCATGCGCCAGTGCACGAACCTGCTCGTAATCGATTTCACCTTCAGCAGTTACATCGTAATTGTAAGATTTGTAAACTTTTCCTGAAAAATTGACCTTGTAACCGTGAGTCAGGTGACCGCCTGATGCCAGAGATAACCCCAAGATGGTATCACCGGGTTTGCACATGGCTGCGTAAGCGCAGGCATTGGCCTGAGAACCAGCATGAGGCTGCACATTAGCAAAATCACAATGGAACACCTTACAAGCGCGATCGATGGCCAGTTGTTCAACTTCGTCAACAAACTCGCAACCGCCGTAATAGCGCTTATGAGGATAACCTTCGGCATACTTGTTGGTCAGCTGGGAGCCCTGAGCTTCCATCACGCATTTTGAAGCATAATTTTCCGACGCGATGAGTTCGATGTGATCTTCCTGACGCTGATTTTCTGCGGATATGGAAGCCCATAATTCTGGATCGTATTCTGCAATTGACTTGGCTTTATTGATGAAGCTCATTGAAAGTTCCTCTAAGAGATGCCGGAGGGCAGAAAAAAATACGCGAGAATTTTAACACAATGAGCATTGCTACCTTGCAATAACATCAAGTAAAAATGCATTAAACTTGCTTATACCGGCATTGAAATCGGTAGTATTTTTCTTTAAAAAAATGCTTCTTTGGCCGTATATTTCTACGTTTTTTTCGAAAAAAACAGTCTTTTTTTTGCAATTTTGCGGGTAAATTAACTTGTTTTCACCCGATTTTAGCTTAAAATCCCTGCAATCCGAGTTTGGGTTTGAATACCAAATTAAGGCATGCCACCTGAACTTGGCTCAAGATTGGTTGAAGAAGGAAAAGCCTTTGCAAAACTTATCCATTCTGGTGATCAACGGACCGAACCTTAATCTGCTCGGTACCAGAGAGCCGGACATTTACGGTCACGAGACGCTTGCAGATCTCGAGTCCATGCTCAAAAAACGCGCAGATGAATTGGAAATCAATATTGAATGTTTCCAATCCAATCATGAAGGTGCCATTGTCGATAAAATTCAGGAAGTACGCGGCAAGGTCGGCTTCATTCTGCTCAATGCCGGAGCTTTCACTCACACCAGCGTAGCCATACGCGACGCTCTGTCGGGAGTGGAGATCCCTTTTTATGAGATCCATATTTCCAACGTTCACAGTCGCGAAGAATTCAGACATCATTCCTATCTGAGTGACATCGCCAAAGGTGTGATCGTAGGTTTCGGACTTAAAGGTTACATCTGCGCTCTTGACAGCGCCGCGCAATATCTGCGCTCAAAGAACTCCTAAGATTCACAGCAAGAAAAGGTAACAGTCTATGCAGATTGATATCCACAAGATTTCCAAACT
>CABQMD010000231.1 GCA_902465145.1 uncultured Succinatimonas sp.
GTCATAAGAGTTCCGACCACTCCTCCGTGCAGTTTATTCTGTACCAAACGATCACGGGCAATAATATACATAACGTTGTCACCGTCACGCACTTTGCCTTCAGCATCGACAACTATGAGTCGGTCACCGTCACCGTCAAATGCCAAACCTAAATCGGCTTTCTCAAAAAGAACTCGTGCAGCCAAAGCTGCGGGGTGAGTAGAACCTACTCCATCGTTAATATTGATCCCGTTTGGAGATGCACCCATTACGATCACGTCCGCTCCGAGTTCTGAAAAAACCAGCGGAGCAATATGATAAGTGGCACCGTTTGCACAGTCCAAAACAATCTTCAAACCGTCTAAGCTCAAATGCCCGAACGTACTCTTGCAAAATTCAACGTAGCGTCCAGGTGCGTCATTTTGACGATAAGCATGTCCAAATTCTGAGGGATCACATACTTTCAGATTGCCGTCGTCCAAAAGGCGCTCGATATCAGCTTCAACTTCATCCGGCAATTTGGTACCTTCTGCCGAGAAGAATTTAATCCCGTTGTCAAAATAAGGATTGTGAGAAGCGCTGATCACTACCCCAAGATCAGCTCTAAAAGCTCTGGTCAGATAGGAAACTGCTGGTGTGGGCATGGGGCCTAACATAACTGGCGACATACCGGCTGCGCAAAAACCTGACTCAAGTGCAGCTTCAAGCATATATCCTGAAAGTCTGGTGTCCTTGCCTATGATGACTCTGCCACCGTTCTTTTTACCGAACACCGTTCCTGCAGCCATTCCAAGACGCAAAGCAAAATCAGGAGTAATGGGAAAATTTCCGACTCGTCCTCTGATCCCGTCAGTTCCAAAATACTTTCTTTTCATATTTAAAATGTCAATTACGTTTATGCTTCAGTTTAAAAGCATCGCGCATTCTGATAAAACGTCTTACTATACCTTTTGACAATTGGTACGGTTTTGCCTTATTGGAAATAAGTTGCCAGGTACCAAGAGCAAGACAAAGATTCTCTGGGTTTGCGCTTCTTATCAGGTTAACCCCGTGAGATGCGCAATAAAGACCAGCAGTAAGTCCTGCAACATTGGACAAATTATTATTTTCACCGCTGTCAAAGGGTAAAGACTCTGGCACGGTAAGACACAGCGGCAGGGCAAAACTCTTTAGTGCCTGAATTCTTCCCAAAAGTTTCAGTGCAGAATCAGCTCTCAAAATATTGCCATAAAAAGGATCAAGCATCAGCTGCCTGCGGCTCATACCTGCATTCAAACAGTGATCAATGCGTTCGTAAAAGAAATCTTGCACAGCAGAAACAGGATCTGACTGCAAAGCCACCTCATTTGCACTGATGATCACTGGCAAGCCCAGTTTGGAGAGAGTTTGTGCAGCATCCGGTTCTTTTAAGGCATCCGGATCTACAAAAAAATCAGCACCAGCCTTTGCTGCCAAAATCATACATTTTGGATCAGACGTTCTGACACCGAATACTACTTTTTGAGACAGTCGCAGTTCGCGCAACAAAGGAAGGATCAGATCAGCCTGTTCATCGCAACTGATCTTTTCCTGTACAGTGTTATTTATCCCAAGCTCAATAAAGTCAACACCTGCTGAAGCCATTGCCGAAGCTTTGGCTTTGTAAGTTGCAATGTCTTTAAGATCCGCAGGATCTATTTTAAGAACGCCGATAACCTTGGTTAATGATAAGTCGACATTGCGTCTTGCAAAAGTAAACTTCATAATTAACCCCTTGAACCTTTATCCTCTCCGTCTTCAGAAGAAGTCTCGGTGTTTACCGTCTGCTGATCTTTTTTATCCGCCACATCAGCGTAATTTTTTGCAGGATCATAATCGGTGGTAGGGGCACGCACCGGACGTCTTGCCATAAGATCATCTATCTGCAAGCCGTCCAAAGTTTCATACTTCATCAAAGCATCTTTCATGCTTTCAAGAACGTCACGATTATTCTCCAAAAGTTCCTGCGCTTTTTTATAGCAGGAATTAATAATTTCCGACACTTCTTCATCAATGATACGACGGGTATCATCGGAAACTGGAACCATTTGGGTAGTCCCGCCGCCTAAATATGCAGCAGCATCGTTGTCGCGCTCATACTGCATGGGAGGCAAACGCTTGGAGAATCCCCAACGAGTTACCATGCGTCTTGCTATGTCGGTGGCACGTTCTATATCATTTGAAGCACCGGTCGTAACCCTGTCCTTACCAAAAATCATATCTTCGGCAATGCGACCTGCAAAAAGTGTGCTGATATTAGACAAGAGATACTGACGGCTTTGTGAAACCCTGTCCTGCTCGGGCAAATACATGGTGACGCCTAAGGCACGTCCTCTGGGAATAATCGATACCTTATAAACAGGATCATGCTCAGGCATCAGTCTTCCGACAATGGTATGCCCTGATTCATGATATGCGGTATTCTCCTTTTCATGCTCACTCATAGCCATGGAACGACGTTCGGCGCCCATGAGCAACTTGTCTTTGGCTGCCTCAAATTCATGCATGGACACTACTTTAAGAT
>CABQMD010000232.1 GCA_902465145.1 uncultured Succinatimonas sp.
GTTAATTTTCAAGCTTTAATCCGATCCGTGACGGATTTTTGAAAATCATTCTGACTCTTAATAAGTAGAAGACCGCCGCCACGGTAAGTCCGCAAATAAATCCTATCCAGATCCCGCTTGCCTGCATTTTTCGGGTAAAGACCCCCCACGAGAGCGCATAACCTAAGGGCAGAGCTACCACCCAATAGGCCAAAAGCGTGCCGTACATGATCACGCGGGTATCTTTAAAGCCTCTTAAGATCCCGATTGAAGCCATTTGAAAGCAGTCAGGAAGCATGTAAACGCAACAAAAGAGCAACAGAAACGAAGCGTAATGGATAACTTGCTGATCATCAGAATAACAGGATACGAAAAATGTTCTGCCAAAAAACAGTACGGTGAAAAACAATATCACGCATAAGGCAGTTAAAAGGTAACCGCTTTGCATGACCACTTTGGCATCGTTAAGTCTTTTGGCTCCCACACAATGTCCTGTGCGTATGGTCAACGCCGCGGCCAAAGACAACGGTACCATGAAGAAAAGTCCTGAGATATTAAGGGAAATTGAGTGTGCTGCCACTACGGTTGCGCCGAAAGGACTTAAGATCATGGCTCCTAAGGAAAAACAGGAAACCTCAAGTGCCAGACTAAGACATATGGGAACGGCAACTTTCAGATAGGAGCGTACTGCAGGTGCGGTGATCCCGAAACTTTTTACGAAAAGTCTGCTCTTTGCATATACGGAGGATCTGTTTACGTACAAACAAAAAAGTAGAGCGGTTATGGTAAAGGTTGCAAAGGTAGCCGCTCCGCATCCGGCGCCTCCCATAGCAGGCATTCCCAGCTTGCCGAAGATAAAGATATAGTTAAGCGGAATGTTGACGGCGAGCATGATAAGCCCGAACATCAAGGTTGGTCTGGTATGCCCAAGACCTTCGGCGTAAGAACGCACCACGTTATAAAGAGCAACTCCTGGCATGGAAGCGGCACACCAGAATACGTAACGCGAGGCTACATCCATCATGGCAGGATCCGAAGGAAGCAAAAACAGGATCTGTCTTAGCAATAAAAGTAGCAGGATAAAAAGCAGTGAAGCGCTCATGCAGATCCACAGCGCACTCCACATACGTTTTGAAATTTTTGCCAAGGCACCGGCTCCACGTAATTGAGAAACCATAGGCTGAATGGCCAAAGTAAGTCCTGCAAGTGAAGGCTGACAGGGATTGAACAAGGCCGCTCCTACGGCAACTCCAGAAAGTTCGATAGTGCCGGCAGCTCCTGCCATGACGGTATCGGTGACGCTAACTGCACATTGGGCCAGCTGTCCTATGATGATCGGCCAAAAAAGCCTTAAAAGTTGCAGGATCTCTTGTGAGCGCTTTTTTTTGTAAGTCAAAATCTTATGTTCCATAATAGTGAAATTAAAAAAATCTTTAATTTTTCAATAAATAAAAACCTATCTGTCGCTGTTTTTTATTTTTGTTTTCGCTAGCTTTTAAAGTTTAAATGCAGAAAAATGCACTTAAATGGTGAAAATAACGCACCGAATATAGGCAAACTATCTCTTTATGCATCACTTTGAGCTGTTTTTTGCTTTGTTGTTGCACCGTTTTAGTTGGAGCTTTATCGTTTAATTGCAGTATCGATTAGCCTTTGTAACAAGGAGTTTCTTATGAAATTTTTAAAATCCGCCGCACTGCTTGGCGCGCTAGCTGCAACGCCTGCCGTGTTTGCCGATGAAGCCGCTCCGGTACTCGATACCGCAGACAACGGTTTCATTCTTCTTTCAGCCATGCTGGTTTTGTTCATGTCAATTCCTGCTATAGGTTTGTTCTATGGCGGCATGGCTCGTTCAAAGAACGTACTTTCCGTACTTGAGCAGTGCCTGGTGGTCTTTTGTATGGCCATCATGCTCTGGTTCATCATCGGCTACAGTTTTGCTTTCGGTCCCACCGACGGTTTCTTAGGTGATTTCTTCGGCGGCTTTGGTAACCTTTTCTTATCAAGTGTCAATGCCGACAGCCTCTCAGGAACCCTCTCTGAGTACACCTGGGTTATCTTCCAGGGAGCATTCTGCGCCATTTCATCCTGCCTGATCGTAGGTTCAACGGTTGAGCGTGTAAAATTCCCGGGACTCATTTTAGCAGTAGGCCTGTGGATTGTATTCTCTTATGCTCCTTTGTGCCACCAGGTATGGGGCGGCGGCTTCATCGACAGCGTCTTCCACGCTTATGACTTTGCCGGCGGTACCGTGGTTCACATCAATGCAGGTATCTGCGGTATCGTAGGTGCGCTCATGATCGGCAAGCGTCACGATTTAGGCCGCTCCAACATGGCTCCTCACAACGTTTCTTACACTTATATCGGCTCAGCATTGCTGTGGATCGGTTGGTTAGGCTTCAACGCAGGTTCTGAGCTTACTGCCGACGGCATCTCCGCTCTTGCCTTCATCAACACCGTAATTTGCCCGGCTGCCGCTGCTCTTGCTTGGATGTGCGGTGAATGGATAATGTTCAGAAAGCCTTCTACTT
>CABQMD010000233.1 GCA_902465145.1 uncultured Succinatimonas sp.
GCCTTGGCATATTTATCAGAAAGGCTGAGTTCTTTATCTTTTCCGTAGACTTCGGCCCCGAAACCTATACTGCCGCGTTTAGCCACACGTTTTTCGACAATTTTATCCAAGCCGTCAAAAGCACCTCCGCAGATGAACAGGATCTGCGAAGTATCTACCTCAATCATTTTCTGCTGAGGATGTTTGCGCCCGCCTCCGGGAGGAACCGAAGCAACGGTACCTTCAACCAGTTTCAAAAGAGCCTGCTGGACGCCTTCACCGGATACATCGCGGGTAATTGACGGATTTTCGGACTTACGAGCAATTTTATCGATTTCATCAATGTAAATGATGCCCTTTTGGGCTTTCTCAACATCAAAGTCACAATTTTGCAAAAGTCTCACGATGACGTTTTCCACGTCTTCACCGACATATCCGGCTTCTGTAAGCGTTGTGGCATCTGACATGGCAAAAGGCACATTTAAAAATTTCGCCAAAGTCTGAACTAAAAGAGTCTTGCCGGATCCGGTCGGTCCGATCATCAGAATGTTCGACTTACCAAGATCCACATCGGTATCAACTCCGTTGTGACGCAGACGCTGATAATGGTTGTATACGGCCACGGAAAGTACCTTCTTGGCATCTTCCTGACCTATGACGTAATCGTCAAGATGTCTGGCAATCTCGTGGGGAGTTGGTATATTTTCAAGATCTATACCTTTGGAGATCTGCTCCTCTTCCTTATCCCCCTTTGCACCGTGCAACATACGGTAGGCGTTATCGATGCAATCAGAGCAAATAGCATAGCCATGAGCTCTCAAAAGCTTGCGCGTAGCACTGGCACCTTTGCCGCAAAACACGCACTTGGTCTTCGATCCCTTTATTTCTTCTGCCATATCAATGCCCGATCATTTATTTATGGTCGCCAGATCCGCTCAACTGTTCCCGGTTGGCGATGATCTTGTCAATTATGCCGTATTCGAGCGCCTCGGCTGCCGTAAGGAAATTATCGCGATCGGTATCACGCTCTATAACTTCCAAAGGTTTGCCGGTGTGCTCTGATAGAATTCCGTTGAGGGTCTTCTTTACACGCTGGATCTCATTGGCATGAATGAGAATGTCAGACGCTTGCCCTCTAAAACCTCCCAGAGGCTGATGGATCATAATGCTCGCATGAGGCAGTGCATAACGTTTGCCGTGTGCACCGCCGGTCAAGAGAAAAGATCCCATAGAACAAGCCTGTCCCATGCATAACGTGCACACGTCAGGCTTAATGTACTGCATGGTATCGTAAATGGCCAAACCTGCAGTCACTGCTCCTCCGGGAGAATTGATATATAAATAAATATCCTTATCAGGATCTTCTGATTCTAAAAACAGGAGCTGAGCCACGATAAGATCGGCCATCTGATCATTGACCTCACCGGTGAGAAAAACCACGCGATCCTTTAACAGTCTTGAAAAGATGTCAAAAGAACGTTCCCCGCGACCGGTTTGTTCGATCACCATGGGAACCAACGAGGACATACGTGTATTCTGCATGAATTTCAGCTCCTATTTCTTAGTTATCAGTGCTGAGCGGCTCTTTTGTTGACGATCTCGTCAAAGCTTGCCACTTCTTCGCCGTCGGCAGCTTTGCTCATCACGTAATCGATGAGATCACGCTCAAAAGCCAGTTCCTGAATGTTGGCAAACTGCTGCTTGTTCTTGCGCAATTCAGCCTTGAACTGCTCAGGATCTTCATAAGCGCCGGCAATCAGATCAAGCTCAGCATTCACTGATGCCTCGGAAGGCTCCTTGATCTCGGCTTTGGCGGCAATCTCACGAAGCAGTACGCCAAGACGGGCATCTTTGGAAGCCTCATCTTTGTACATATCGTCTTTGGTGAAAGCTTCAGGTAGCTTCTTCATTCCGTAATAGCTCATCTGCTGCATCATATTGCGACGCAAACGCTCGATTTCAAGCTGAACGAACGGAGTAGGCACGTCAAATTCACCGTACTGCTCGGACAAAGCCTTGAACAAACGATCACGGATCTCGTTACGCAGGGCGCGGGCCAATTCGCGCTCCATATTGCGGCGCAGATCAGCCTTAAAAGTCTCTACTGAACCGTCTTTAACGCCGTAAATCTTGACGAAATCGGAGTCTACCTCAGGCAACACGGCCTTCTGCACGGCATTGACGGTTATATCAAACTCGGCATCCTTGCCGGCCAAATCTTTAGCGTGATATTCCTCGGGGAATTTCACGGAAATGGTGAAAGAATCACCGGCTTTGTGCCCCTTGATCTGCTCGGTGAAGCCTGGGATCATCTGAGTCTTGCCGATCACCAAAGAGAAATCTTTGGCTTTGCCGCCTTCAAATTCTTTACCATCAGTACGGCCTAAGAAATCGATCTTGGCAGTAGTACCGTCTTCGGCTGCAAGGCCGTCTTCAGTCTGCCATTTGACCTGCTGTTCACGCAAAGTCTCAACCATGTGATCGACATCGGCATCGGTGACTTCGGCTTTAAGCTGCTTGAGTTTGAG
>CABQMD010000234.1 GCA_902465145.1 uncultured Succinatimonas sp.
AGCAAACCGCCTACTACGGTTGACCACAGTCCTACGTTTTTGGCAATAACTCCTATGGTCATAAGATCATAGCCGAGATCTATATAAAAAGGGGTGGCCAAGGCCGTAGCCATGGAATCGCCGAGCTTATAAAAAAATACAAAGGCGATGATGATCACGGCGTGAACAATACCGCGTCTTTTTAAAAATTCTCTCCAAGGATCTATTACGGCAGCTTTTAAAGTTTTAGGCACGCAAGCGGCTTCTCTCTCATGTGAAAGAAAAGTAATGAAAACTCCCGGTACCATACACAATGCCGTAAACACAAAGACAGATTGCCAGGAAAAATATTGTGCCAGGACCAATGAAAGACCGCCCGGAACCAGACCTGCCACCCGATAAGCATTTACAAACAGGGAATTTCCAAGTCCGAGTTCTTCGTCATCTAAAAGCTCCCTTCTGAAAGCATCGATGGCTATGTCCTGACTGGCACTTAAAAAAGCCAGTGCTAAGGCTAAAAAAGCGATGGTCCCAAGATGAGAACTCGGCGTAAAAAAGCCGAGAAGAGCAATTAAAACTACCAGCAGGATCTGACTTATAAGTATCCAACCGCGTCTTCTGCCGAGAAAGGGAAGAGAGTAACGGTCGATAAAAGGAGACCAAAGAAATTTCCACGTGTAAGGGATCATCAGCAACGAAAATAAGCCGATTTGCTTTAAATCGGTACCTTCGCTGCGTAAGAAAGCCGTAAGTAAGGTTAGCAGCACGTAAAGAGGCATTCCCGAGGAAAACCCCAAAGTCAGACAAATTCCCATTTTCAGCGAGAAAATCCGACTCCAAAAAGAATGCTGGTGCTGCATTGCCTTGTTTAATCTCTGAAGTTTTCATACTGCAGAGGCTGCTCAAACCCTGCAGAACGCACCAAGGCTATTGCTGATTGCAGATCATCACGCTTTTTTCCGCTTACGCGTACGGCATCATCAAATACCTTGGGATCGACTTTGAGTTTGGCATCCTTAATGGTTTTAATGATCTTCTTAGCAAGTTCCCGGTCAATTCCCTGTTTAAACGTTACCTTTTGAATTGAACGTTTGCCCGAACGGGTAACTTCGGAAAATTCGGCACTGGCTGCTTCAATACCGCGTTTTGCCAGCTTTTGTCTTAAGATCTCATCCATTTGCTGAATATGGAATTCCTCAGGAGCATCCAGCTTGACGCTGAGATCCTCTTTTGACAAGGAAAAAGAAGATTCCGTACCGCGAAAATCATAACGGGAGGACAGTTCGCGTGAGGCATTGTCCACAGCATTTTGGATCTCATCTTTTTTTACTTTGGAAACTATGTCGAATGAAGGCATCTCCCTGCTCCTATAAAATCAAACTAAAAAATTTCGCACTCTTTCCAAAATTCCTTCTGGATCAAGTTTTAGACGTTTTAAAATCGACGAGCGGGAATCCTCCATCTCAAACTCATCGGGAATTCCTGCCGTAAGTACCCGACAAGAGTAAGAACGCTCTTCAAAATATCGGGCAATTTCCTCTCCTATGCCTCCCTGCACTGCTCCTTCCTCTACAGAAAGCAGAACGTCATGATGCTTGGCAAGTTCATCCAACAAAGCAAGATCTAGCGGTTTTACAAAACGCATGTCTGCCAAAGTGATCTCTTTTTCACGACAAAGATCATACAAATCGTGAGCTATCGGGCCAAAAGCGGCGATTGCGACTTTTTTACCTGAATTCAAGATCCTGCCCTGACCGATTTTTATGGTTTCATGTGTGGAAATATAATCTCCGGATCTGTAACCCATGGCCCTGGGGAAACGTACCACTGCAGGATGATTAAGTCTGTAACCGGTGTTGAGCATGCGATACTGCTCATCAAGATCCGACGGCACCATGATCACAAGGTTGGGTACTGTACGCAAAAACGCTATGTCATAACAACCCTGATGAGTAGCTCCGTCTGGGCCTACGATCCCCGCTCGGTCAACTGCCAGCAACATAGGCAGATCCTGCAGAGCGAAATCATGGATCACCCCGTCATAAGCCCGTTGCAGGAAAGTTGAATACATATTCACAACCGGATGCAAGCCGCCTGCTGCAAGCCCCGAGGCAAAAATCATCGCATGCTGCTCTGCTATACCCACATCGTAAAACTGTTTGGGAAAACGCTTGGCAAAATCATTCATTGCAGAGCCTACGCGCATGGCAGGAGTAATCCCGGCAAGTTTGGGATCATCTCTGGCACTGTCGCAGATCCAACGTCCAAATCCTGCTGAGAAAGTCTGATCCTGCTTGGGGTTTTCCTGAATTCCGAGATCGGGGTCGAATACCGGAACTCCATGATATCCGGTAGGATCCTGCTCTGCAGGTGCATATCCCTTACCTTTTTTGGTAAACACATGCAAAAACTGCAGACCGCCCAATTCGCGCAGATTTCTCAATACCGCAATCAGCGTACGTACATCATGACCGTTGACGGGACCTGAGTAATGAAATCCCAGCTCTTCAAAAAG
>CABQMD010000235.1 GCA_902465145.1 uncultured Succinatimonas sp.
AGTAACCGCAGCCGATGATCAGGCTTTTGCCGCTTATGAAAAAATCATTACCGTACGAGAGGAAGCAATACCTTCTCTTGGTCTTCCTGCCGACATGTACCGCAATGACGAAGCCAAGCTGGCTTTTGATCTTCACAATCTTGAACTTGACGACGAAAATTTCGATCTCTCACTTCATTGTGACGAAGGATTGCAATGTAGTACTATCGACAAAAAACATTTAACCGTTAAAAAAGGAGAGCATCTGTCGTTTAACTTTAAAGCCAAGGCAGTAAAGGAAGGCAACGGCAGCATAACTTATACCCTTACAAACGGCAAGTTCAGTCAAAAGGATACGATAAAAACTGCCATTCATTCACCTGTGCCTTCGGTATTCAATCAAAGCACGCAGTATATTGATGCAAAGGAACGAGCCCTCATAAAACCGACAATACCGCTTGATAAAACACAAAACTCAAGTTTAAGTTTCGGACCTCTTCCTTTTCTTGACAGGCAGGCACTGTTACACACGCTGAACAAAGCCGACCTTAATTCTTATCAGCTTCAAGACAAAGCGCTCATTTTGCGGTCCTTACTGGCTTGTCAGGACTCTCAAAAATTTATCCCCAAGATCAGTGAACTCTTTGAAGATCTTGTTGCCAGAACCGATGCTTCTGCTTTCTTTAACGCTGGGGACGAATACACTCAGATTTTGGCCTGTCATGCCCTGCTTCAATGTGTCAAGGCAGGTTTTTACCTTGCGCCTGAAATGCAAAACGGCTTGAGAGCACGCCTAAACAGTGCAGCTTCTTACTCATGGGAACCAGTAAAGTCTTTGGCATTGGAAAGTCTGGCTTCTTTGGGAGATCCTAACCTCTCACAATTGCGTTACTCATACGAACTTGCAAAAGGTCAGGAATTGTCACCTCTGACTGCGGCCTCGTACGCAAAAGCATTCACCATGACTGGCGACGAATTGCACGCAAAAGAGGCTCTGTATTCGGCCGTAACAGGGCTTGAGCGCCTTATCAAATTAAACAAACAAATAACCGATGCCAAAACTCAGGATGCGCTGACACAGGCTCTGTTAAAACGAAACAACTTTGAAAATGCTTCCTTGTCATCGACAAAATACGACTGTGCAAGCATTCTTGAGGCAGCAGTCTTATCTGACTCCTTAGAACTGCTTTCAAAACTTGATTTAAAATCTCTGTTAGACGGTGTACAACCAGGAGCCGTCACAGCTCAATTGCTAAAAAGTGCACTAGCTTGTAATGAAGTGTCATCTCAAACGGTTAAACCAAAAGACGGCGGCTTCGAAGCTTTTAACCAAGAAGATCATGCTCTTTGGGGCACCTTGTCGACAGACGCATACCCCGGCTTGTCGAATGCAAGCAAGGCAAACTTCAGAGTAAACGCTGCCTTCTTAAACAAGGACGGGAGTGCTTTAAAAGAAGCTTACACACTAAATTCTCATGAGGAAACGGTTTTACTGCTTAAACTTGAACGCAAAGCATCAGGAAATTCGGATCTGGTAATACGAGGAGCTTTACCTTCTGGAACCGTGCTTTACCGTATTCTTGACGAAGAGCTTGATCAAAAAACTTTCGGTAATTTGGTAACTCCGAAAATTTTGCAAAGAGACGGAAATAATTTCACTTTGATCTTAGATGCCGATCGCATTAAAAATTTACAACAAATATGCGTAGGACTGTCTTTTAGAGCAGATCTTTGCGGTCGTTTGGCAATGCCTGCTCTTTGCGTGGAAGATCCTGCATATGCAAGTCTTGATATATATCGTTTAAGCGATTACGTAACGGTTAAATGATCAGGCATTAAGGAGGGAATTCCCCTCCTTAAAGATCATTAACTTAGTTGTTTTTTGGCAAGGTGCACAGGAAGCTTTTCAAAGCTTCCTGCCAAGGGCGCATTTGATTACCAATCGTAGTCATCAGATGTCGGTTTTCCAGTGCCGAATAATGCGGCCGATCGGCACTTTGCGGGAATAAAGCTTTGTACTGGGCACTGCTGAGCGGATGTTTTTGACACTCTATACCCAAACCGTCAACTACGGCGCAAGCAAAGTCAAACCAGGAACACCATCCCTCGTTGGTTACGTGATAAATGCCGTAATGATCGGTCAACGCCAACTTTAAAATTTCATAGCTGAGATCATTGGCTGAAGTAGGATTACCGAATTGATCCGCAACCACATTAATTTCATGTCGCTCGCTGGCAAGTCTGATCATGGTTTTTACAAAATTTTTCCCGACAGATCCGTAAAGCCAGGCAGTACGCACGATAAAAGTCCGTTCGCATTCTGCCTGAGCTAAAAACTCACCTGCAAGCTTTGATCTTCCGTAAGCACTGACGGGACAAATCTGATCGCTTTCTTTTCTCGGAGCAGGATCTGTTCCTGAGAAAACATAATCCGTAGACACCTGAACAACTTTAGCACCTTGT
>CABQMD010000236.1 GCA_902465145.1 uncultured Succinatimonas sp.
CGTTTGAAAACAGCTTTAGGTTCAAGCGAGATGATTTCTTGATAGTTATTCATAATTATTGCAGTCAGTGTAAGATTCGCCGCGCATGCTTCTGCGGTTTTAGTAATTAATCAGGATTTGGTGAGTCGAAAGCATGCAAAGCATGAACTGTGATCTTCGGTAATTCGTAAAGACGTTTTATAAATACATGCTTTGAAGCTCATCGGATCTTCTTTTATTGAAGATGCAAATACCTGTAGTAGCTTACCGTTGTAAGACAGTGACGGCAAGAACATTATCAAAAGAATGGGGGATATCCTGAGCTTTCATTGCAGGAGTTTGCCGTCTGGTGCTTTTTAAACTACCGTTGTTTTCATTTTCGGATCAGGAAATTAGACAGTTACGGGCACGGCGATTAGACTATGAGGACATATCTGCCTGCAGATCTTTAATAAAAAAGAAGGGTTAGCACATGATTTTTGATGAAGTGATGGCAAGTGAACTTGAAAAGCGTAAAAATCTTGATCTTTTGCGTCGCATCGTTCCCAAAAGCCAAAACGGAGTAATGATAGAGCATGAAGGCAGGTGGTATACCGATCTGTCATCCAACGATTATTTGGGATTGGGACAGGATCGTAATTTAAGGGATGAGTTTATAAACGCTCTTGCACTGCATCCTCAGTCTTTTTCTTCATCAGGATCTCCTCTTCTGACCGGCGCTCACGGATCTTATCTTGCGGCACAAACGCAGGCAGAAAGTCTTTTCACTACCAAAAAAGTGCTGTTTTTTAACAGCGGTTTTGCGGCAAACAGCGGCTGTATCGCCGCATTGGGCGCAATAAAAGGTACGGTGATCCTCGCTGATAAGTTGGCGCATGCTTCGATCATCAACGGTATGACGGCGGATCGGCAAATCAAGGCATTTCGTTTTCCCCATAATGATCTGGAAGCCTTAAAGAGGCTCGTGCAAAAGTGCGAACAGGAATACAGCCGGATCTTGGTAGTTACCGAAGCCGTGTTCAGTATGGACGGTGATGAGGCTCCTTTAAAAGACTTGGTTTCCATAAAACGCTCTCATCCTAAAGTTGCCTTGTATATAGATGAAGCGCATTCTTTCGGAGTGTTCGATAAAAAAGGAAGGGGGCTTTGTGCCGAACTTAACCTTTTGGATGAAGTAGACTTCATCTTATGTACCTGCGGCAAGGCATTGGGAACTGAGGGCGCTTTTATGCTTTCGTCTGAAAATGCCCGTAACTATTTTATAAATACGGTCAGATCTCTTATTTTTTCAACGGCAGTTTCTCCTGCAGCCTTTGCGCATATGGCATTTATGCTTAAAAAATTGCCCGAGTGCAACGACAGGCGTGAAAGACTTAAGGAAATATCTGCAAAGGTAAGGGCAGCGGCTGCCGATTTTGGCAATCCCATGTACTCACAATCTCAGGTGATCCCCTATCTTACTTATTCAAATGAGCAGGCCGTACAGGCTTGTAATTTTTTCAAAGAGCGTGGGCTTTTCGCAATGCCAATAAGACATCCAACCGTGCCCAAAGGACAGGCAAGATTAAGACTCTCTTTATCCGCAGCTTTAAGCGATGAGCAGGTGGATTTGATTTGTGACGCCCTGCGTGAGTATTCAAGACTGCATCTTAAGAAGGATTTTCGAGTATGAAGCTTTACATATCAGGATGCGGTACAAATTTGATCTTGTTTTTCTTAGGTTACGGTCAGGATCCCGGTCCTTTTCAAAGTTTGCAAGCCTATTTGCCCGATGACAGCGCCTTGGCCCTCGTTTATGACTATGAGAATGATAAAGAGGATTTCAGCTGTCTTGAGAATTTTTCCAAAGTACGCATCATCGCTTGGTCCATGGGGGTGGTGTTTGCTCCGAGAACAGTGCAAAAGCTGCATTTAAACCTTGAACATTGTTATGCAATAAACGGTACGGTTGAAGGTATAGACGATTGCTTCGGGATCCCGCTGTCTGCTTGGAACAAAACGCTTGAAGATCTTACCGATGAAAAGCATGCCCTGAATTTTTACCGGTTGATGTGCAGAAAACCCGCGCTGATAAAACAATACCTTGAATCAAGACCCAAGAGGGATCTTAAAAGTTTGAGAAATGAACTGGAATTTATCAAAGCTTATTGCGCCGGTATGCTGGCTGTACCGGCTTCGTTTTATGATCAAGCTTTTTGTTCGTTACAGGATGTGATCATGCCGCCTGCGGCGGTAAAGCTAAGCTTTAAACGTGCGGGTGTGGACATTGAAGAACTAAACTCTTCTCATTATGATCCTGAGATCTTTATGAGGCTGATAACCAAACCTTTTTAATTTTTTATTTCAGTTTATATTTTATATTCGAAATGGAAGAGTAAAGCTAATAAACAAAAGTATTCAATAATCTAATGGTCGGACTAGATCGATTTAGGTAATGGGTATAATAAGCCGTATAGACTA
>CABQMD010000237.1 GCA_902465145.1 uncultured Succinatimonas sp.
TTTCGGACATCGCTGTGTTTTTATGCAGCAGATTCACGGGACGAAAGCCGTGCTGGTACGAAAAGTTCCTAAGCTTATCCCAGCATGCGATGCTATTGTCACCGATGTGAAAGGATTGGGACTGGCGGTGATGACGGCAGACTGTTTGCCTTTGCTCTTGCAAACAACAGACGGTACCGTTTGTGCCGCCGTACATTGCGGATGGAAAGGTTTAGCACACGGAGTAGTGCAAAACACGGTGTCTCTTATTCGTAAATTATCGCCAAGTCCGCTTGAGGCTTACACCGGGCCTTGTATAGGACCGCTTTCCTTTGAAGTAGGTCCTGAAGTAAAAGAAGAATTCGTGCGTTCTTTGGGGGCTGATGCAACTGCGGCATTCAAATCATCAAGAGCCGATCGTTTACTATGTTCATTGCCGGATCTGACAGCCATGGCACTTATGCAAAGCGGTGCTGAAATAACGAAAATTGTTCACAGCGGTTGTGATACTTTCAGAGAAAGGGAGCGGTTTTTTTCATACCGTCGCAACGCAGTGACAGGACGCATGGCAACGGTGATTGCCCTGCGTTGAAGACGTGATTTACACTGCGGTTTTAAAACAAGCGACTTGATGTTTCTCCGTAATGCAAGAAAGCAACGGATCTTCAAAATTTTTTGAGGATCCGATCATACGGATCACCGATTTTCTTCATATCTAATTCGTTGTCTGGAAAATGAAGCAGTTGCATTTTTTTTGCAATGATTTTGTTCAAAACGTACTTTAAAAGCCCCCCGCATACCCCCATGTGTTTTTCAGCAAGAGATTAAAAACAAAGTAATTTTTTATGGAGGCATGTAATGCGTCTTGACAGATTTACAGCCAAGTTCCAAGAAGCTTTGGCTGATGCTCAGTCACTCGCCGTAGGTCATGATAACCAGTTCATAGAACCGGTTCATATCATGTCTGCACTGCTTGCCCAGCAGGACGGCACGGTTCGCCCGTTGATAACTTTGGCAGGATCTGATCCGAAAGCACTGGAGATCCTTGTCAACAAAGCAGTGGATAAGTTGCCGCAGGTAAAGGGTGCAGGCGGGGATCTTCAGATTTCGCCGCAGGCAGGAAGATTGCTCAATGTATGCGACAAACTTGCGCAACAAAACGGCGATCAGTTTATTTCTTCTGAAATGTTCGTGTTGGCGGCCATTGAAGGAGATCCTGAGCTGAAAGATATTTTTTCACGTTGCAATCTGACTCTGGAAAAGGTGAACAAGGCTTTGAAGGAAATACGTCAGGGGCAGAATGTTAACGATGAAAATGCCGAAAGCAATCGCGGTGCGTTGAAGAAATATTGCATAGATTTAACCGAACTTGCAGAAAAGGGAAAGTTGGATCCGGTGATAGGCCGTGATGAAGAAATTCGTCGCACCATGCAGGTTTTGCAACGTCGTACTAAGAACAATCCTGTTTTGATCGGTGAGCCCGGTGTAGGTAAAACCGCCATAGTAGAAGGATTGGCTCAGCGCATTGTAAAAGGCGAAGTTCCGGAAGGTTTGCGCAATAAGAAGGTGTTGTCCCTTGATTTGGGAGCATTGATAGCCGGTGCAAAATATCGCGGTGAGTTTGAGGAGCGTTTGAAAGGAGTTTTGAACGATCTTGCCAAAGAAGAAGGCAGGGTGATCCTCTTTATCGATGAATTGCATACCGTGGTCGGAGCAGGAAAAAGCGAAGGATCCATGGATGCGGGCAATATGTTGAAACCTGCGTTGGCGCGCGGGGCTTTGCATTGTGTCGGCGCGACCACTCTTAACGAATATCGCCAGTACATTGAAAAGGATGCGGCTTTGGAACGTCGTTTCCAGAAGGTGTTCGTGGCAGAGCCGTCGGTTGAAAATACCATTGCCATATTGCGCGGATTAAAAGAGCGTTATGAGATCCATCATCACGTGCAGATAACCGATCCTGCGATCGTTGCGGCAGCGACTTTGTCAAATCGTTACATTACCGACAGACAGTTGCCGGATAAGGCCATAGATCTTATCGATGAAGCCGCAGCATCCATCAGGTTGCAGATAGATTCCAAGCCTGAACCTTTGGACAGACTCGATCATAAGCTTATTCAGCTTAAAATGGAGCGTCAGGCATTGTCCAAGGAAAGCGACGAGGCCAGCATAAAACGTTTGGCGGATCTTGATAAGGAGATCGAAGAAAACGAACGTGAATACTCGCGTTTGGGTGAAATTTGGAAGCGTGAGAAGTTACAGCTAGAGGGCACGCAGAAACTCAAGATCAAACTTGACGAAGCAAGACATCAGTTTGACGTAGCCAAGCGTACCGGCGATTTGGCAAAGATGAGTGAGTTGCAGTACGGCACCATTCCTGCTTTGCAAAAACAGGTAGAGGAAAGCAGCAAAGCCAAGTCATCCGGGGAAAATCTTGAATTGGTTCGAGACAAAGTA
>CABQMD010000238.1 GCA_902465145.1 uncultured Succinatimonas sp.
AAATGATGAAAGTGCTGTGAGTTACCCCCAAAATAGCTTCTGAAATGAGTTTCGGTAACTGGATATAGGCAAGCACGTATGACATCACCGTGGAGCAACCTATTAAAAACAGCACCAATGAACTTATTAAAATCGTATCACGAGCCATATCAAGCAAAACTTTAACGTTTATCTGCTTGTAAACAGCTGAGAGGATCAAGGCATACACCACTGCCGAGCAGGCTGCCTCAGTCGCTGTATAAACTCCGGCTATTATTCCGCCTATAACTACGATGATCATGGCCAGAGAAGGCAAAGCTCGCCATATTACTGCCAACACATTTGCAAAGCTGTAATCTACTTGCGGGTTTTTTCCGGCCCATGACGGGTGAAGCTTAAGGTATATTGCTACCACAGCCATAGAGCACAATCCCATGATGATCCCAGGAATATAACCTGCCAAAAACAGAGCTCCTATTGAAGTACCACCGGATACTACCGAATAAACGATCATCCCGTTTGAAGGAGGAATTATCTGTCCTGTAGGACCTGAAGCAATATTGGCTGCGGTAAATAACGGTATATCCATCCCCGCTTTTTTCGCTTCAGGAAGCAATGTCTTACCCACTGCGGCGACGGCGGCTACTGCAGAGCCTGATACCGAACCAAACAGCATATTAGCAACAACATTTACATGGGAAATTGAGCCTGGGATCCTACCTACGAACAAGTAAGCGAAATCGACCAAACGTCTGGCAATACCGCCGTGATTCATGATGTTTCCAGCCATGACAAAAAGCGGTACGGCAAGCAGAGAAAAACTGTCTATGCCAGTTACCATTTTTTGTCCAGCTGTAGACAGGGCAACCTTAAACGGCATGGTTGCAAGTAATATTGAGGCTGACGCCACTCCTATCGAAATTGCGATGGGAACGCCCATAATCATGAGCAGAGCAAAAATTCCCACCAAATACATACCTAATACAGGATCCATGACTGTCACTCCTTTTGGTCTGCAGCTTTTTGTCCGCCTAAAAAGAACTCAATCAAATTCAGCACCATATAAATCACGATGCATACAGCACTTATAGGGAGAATGCTGTAAAAAATTCCCATAGGGATCCCCAAAGACGGAGAAGGCTGAGATATGGTTCTGCTGATCAGGCGTTGAGATCCGTAAAACATTACAAGAACAGCAAATGCGGTGATCAAAACATAGGTCAACGCTACGACAAAATTTTTAACCCCGGAAGGAAGACGATCCCGCAATGAGGTAACGCTAAGATGCCCGTCACACCCGAACATATAAGCACCGCCTAAAAAAGTCATCCACACCATAAGAAATCTTGCGGTCTCATCAGTAAAGGTACTTGGAGATCCCAAGGCATAACGAGAAATGACTTGCCAACTGACATCTATTACCAGTGTCACCATGACCACTATGCAGATGCTAAACAGCGTCTTATCAAGTAAACGACGCACAAAATTAACAAATTGCATGTAAAACCTGCCTAAGGCGGCGATTAAGCCGCCTAAAACATTAACAATTAAAGGAATAGAAAGATAAGCTTACTTGATAGCCTGAATGGCTTTGATAAGCTCGACGCGATCGCTCTTTTTCATTTCCTCATCAAGGATCGACGAGGTCTTCTCAGCAAAAGGCTTGGGATCAATCATATTGACGTGAATGCCAAGACTTTCTGCCTGTTTGTAAAGCTGCTCTAAAGTATCGTCATACATCTTCATTTGAAAATCTCTGGCATAATCAGCAGCCTCGCGTACCCATTTCTGCTCCTGCTCTGATAGTGATTCATAGGTATCTTCGGACATAATCACCACATTAGGCGGCATAGAGTGCATGTCCTGATTCCAGTAAGGAGCAACTTCACAGTGACGTGACTGAACGTAGAATTCGAAATTATTCTCTGCACCGTCAATAACTCCCTGTTGCAAGGCCGAATACACCTCAGATGAAGACATCGGAGTTGGCTGACCGCCCAGTAACTTCACTGTATTAATGGACATTGGAGACTCAGGAACTCTCATCTTAAGGCCTTTTAAATCCTCAGGAGTATTGATAGGCTTCTTTGAGTAGAAACTTCTCGGACCGCAGGTTTCAAACCACAAACCAGTAAAACCTTTATCTGCTGTTGCATCAAGCAGATATTTTCTGGCAACATCTGATTTTATAAATTTCTTAACATGTTCATAATCATGGAACAAGTACGGAATATTAGTTGTGGCATAAGGAGGATAGAAATTTTCTATGAGCTGCCCACCAACCATGGAAATATCAATTGCACCGTTTAAAACCTGCTCGGCAACTTCTCGTTCTCCACCTAACTGACCATTGGCAAATACCGTAACCTGCAGGTCACCACCTGAAAGCTCGGATAACTTCTTACCAAACTCCTTAAAGGAAAGATCTGTAGCCTGATCTT
>CABQMD010000239.1 GCA_902465145.1 uncultured Succinatimonas sp.
TCCGTTTACTTATGAAATGCTGGATAAGTTGATGTTCTTTCGCCGTAAAATGCCAAGTTTGCGAACGATGACGCAGGCCGGCGGAAAAATATTACCGGTTTTACACAAAAAATTCGCCGAATACGCTGCAAAAGAAGGTAAGCATTTCGTGGTTATGTACGGCCAGACGGAAGCAACTGCACGTATGGCGTACCTGCCGTCTGATAAAGCTTTGGAAAAAGTCGGTGCGATTGGTCTTCCTATACCTGGAGGCAAGATTGAACTGATCGATGCAAACGGTGACAAAGTTGAGTCCCCTGAAACAGTCGGAGAACTTGTTTATACCGGCGATAATGTAACGCTTGGATATGCTTTTTGCGGAGAAGATCTTGGAAAAGGCGATGATCGGGGCGGGGTGTTGCACACCGGGGATATGGCCAAGTACGATGCAGACGGATATTTTTATATCGTCGGACGTAAAAAGCGTTTTTTAAAAATTTTCGGCAACCGTGTAAATCTGGATGAAACGGAAAGGTTGATCAAAACCTATTATCCTGATTTTGAATGTGCCTGTACCGGCACCGACGATGCGATGAAGATCTTTATTACCGACGAAACTAAGCTTAAGGAAGTGCAGACTTTTGTTGCAGATAAAACTCATTTGAATTTCGCAGCTTTTCACGTTGAATATATTGAAACAATTCCCAAAAATGATGCCGGAAAAACTCTCTATTCCGAATTGAGCAAATGATAATGCAAGAAAGTGACTACATTGTTGTGCCGTCAGATCCTACAAACGAAATTCACATGCAAAGAGACGGTTTTTTCTTTGCCGACCGCACGGTGAAGACGACGATCAGTTTGTCGAAAATTACTGTGGATCTGAACAGATTTATTCGCCTTCCGATTGTAGAAACAACTGATTTTAAAAGTGATATTTTGCACATTGCAAAAACAGCATTTGTTTACGATAGGCGTTTTCATGTTAAGCCTGATTTGAACTCAGCAACTGCTTCAGTTGTATTGAAGCAATGGGTTCAAGAATTAGACAAAGTCTTCGTTGCTTTGTTTAAGGAACAACCGATTGGTTTTCTGGCATTAAGAAAAACAGCACAGGACACGTTGTTTGTACATCTGGCAGCTGTAGAAGAAAAATATCGTATAACAGGGGCAGCCATGGCTTTATATGCGAATGCATGCAAAGTAGCTAAAGAACGCGGTTATAAAAAATTGGAGGGACGAGTCAGTACGCAAAATACATCCGTAATGAATGTCTATGCTACTTTCGGCGCAATGTTTTCTGAACCGCAGGATGTTTTTATCAAAGAGGTAAGAAATGACGCTTGAGGATTTGTTTAAAATTGCGCCGTTTTCTTTAGTAAAAGAAGAAAAAGATAATGCGCTGAAAGATATTTTAAATAATTTGACACGCCGTCATTATGCGTCTTGTCCTGAATACGCAAGAATATTGGATGCGCTGAATTTTAATGTAGCTTTAAATCACGATTGTGCCGATTTGCCTTTTTTGCCGGTTCGACTCTTTAAGCAGTTTGAATTGCGCTCTGTGCCTAAAAATGAAATAACCAAAACCCTGACTTCTTCGGGAACATCCGGACAGGCTGTATCAAAAATTTTTTTGAATGCTGACAATGTACGTGCGCAAACCAAAACACTGAACGAAATTATTTCTTCTTTTATAGGAAAACAGCGTCTGCCATTGTTGTTGCTTGATACGGAAATGATTAAAAAAGACCGATCCATGTATTCAGCACGCGGCGCAGGCATCATCGGTTTCTCTATTTTCGGACGCAACAACACTTATGCTTTGGATGCCGATATGAATATCGACATCGACAAAGTTGCCGCTTTTTTTAAAGCACATGAGAACGAGCCTATTTTAATGTTTGGTTACACTTATATGATTTGGCAATTCGTTGTCCGTGCGCTTGAGAAAAAAGATATTTCTTTTAATGTCAAAAACGCTATTTTGTTCCATATCGGCGGATGGAAAAAGCTAAAAGATCAGGCTGTTGATGCTTTGGAATTCAATCGTCGTATTCAGGGACGCTTGGGAAATGTCAAGGTGTATAACTATTACGGTATGGCAGAACAGTTAGGCTCTGTTTTTGTCGAATGTGAACACGGGCATATGCACTGTTCCAATTACTCTGACGTGATCATCCGTCGTTCAAGAGATTTTTCCGAAGCTGATATTGGTGAAAAAGGATTGATAGAACTGTTGTCTGTCCTGCCAATCAGCTACCCGGGTCACATTTTGCTTACTGAGGATGAAGGTGAAATTCTGGGAATTGATGATTGTCCTTGCGGTCGCAAAGGTAAGTATTTCAAAATTCACGGTCGCATTAAAAGCGCCGAATTGAGAGGATGCAGTGATACATATGAACGGCGTTGAGTATGTAATTGGAACGGAAAATATCG
>CABQMD010000240.1 GCA_902465145.1 uncultured Succinatimonas sp.
GGAAACTTCTGGACTGTTAAATTGCCATCTTTATCTGCACTATAATTGTCTAAAGACACATAATCATCTTCTTGACTTCCGTGATAACCCTCACCGGTAATGGCAAGTTTGCCACCGTCAGTTACTGTTAACGACCCCTGTTGTACATGCTTATCGGAATAATTTTCTATATATAAGCCCTTAAGTTCTAGGGAAGCATTATGCCCGACGGTCAGTTGTCCATTATTTCCCAAACAGACTTCTTTGGCTGTTACGTTTGTACTGGTATTTCTATCAAGTCCGTTATCAGCCTTGTCATAACCCTTTAAGGTAAGTGAGGCACCGTCAATACCTATTTCACCGGTTATATTAAGATTTAAATCGTCAAAATTACCGGAGCCATCCTTACCGTCTAAAACTATATTCAGATCACCGGTTCTTGTTCCAATCTCAAGATCACCGTTGATATTTACATCACCGGAGAATGCGGCTTCGGCCCACTCACCCCATAAATCAATACCTGCCTTTTCACCGTTTTCCATCGGATTAAGGGTGGCATCCGTTAGAGATAGTTTGCCAAATACAAAAATAGTATTTCCGATGTCACCAGTACTACTAACAATGTCAGTATTGGCAGACGAAGTGGTAAGAGTTGCGTTGCGGATCTCAAGCTCGGCTTTTTTAGGACCGGGAACATGATCAGGACTGTGATTCATTAGTGCTTCAACCCTAACCGAATCAGCTGTGTAATCGCCGTTTTCGAGGGTCAGTTTTGTTTGTACATCGATGCTGTCATCAAAATCCGTTGATTCGGAAAATTTATGTATTTCATAATCAAAGATTCTTGTAGCGTAAGACGGTGATGACAATGCAATTCCGGCCGCTGCCATCATGGCATACTTAAGGACGGCACGATAATCGGCTAGCAAAAATTTAATTGCACCGCGAGTCTGTTTTATCATTTTGAAATCTCTCCTGTTTCGCGTAAAAAGCGAAAGCATTAGTGCGAACAAACAGCTAAAATCCAAGCTGTCGGACTTTTAATATCGAATATTAAAAGTTGATTACGCGACACATTATTGCGCAGATGCATAAAAAAAAAATGCTTATATTTTAAAAATCATGATTGATCACATATATGCAAGTCTTTTCTTTTGCAACTCTGACAAAACGGACAGCAATCAGTATTTTTTGAACATAAGCATTACTGCTTGCAATAAAGCCGACAATGCTATTCTTAAATCTTGGCAACTGATCAGAACTCATAACACCTAAGCTAATACCGTCTAAACTTAAGCGGTGAGAACAGCGGTCAATTCGATAACATATCAACGGCAACGCGCCGTGTTGAGGACTGCATTATGGTCAAACGCTTCTGAGCTATTTTTTAGATACGAAAACATCCGCAAAATTTGAGAAGGGCGACTCTAACCGCTACAAACATGTTTTGCCTGATCACGCTCTTCAACTAAAGGGAGTTTTAGCGCTGTGGTAAAATCATCATGACTAAGGAGTCAAACATGCTGATCGCCACTCATGACGGCACTTTTCATGCCGACGAAACCACGGCTTGCGCCGTGATCACCTATCTTTTTGATAACGCCAAGATCATAAGAACCCGCAATCCAGATCTTATGGAAGAAGCCGATCTCATCATCGACGTCTCCCTAAAAAATGATGAACGTCATTTCGACCATCACTCAAAACTTTTTACCAGAACTAGAAAAAACGGAATACGTTACGCAACTGCAGGACTCATGTGGGAAAAGTTCGGTCAGGAATTTTTAGCAAAAGTAGCTTTGCAACATCTGCCCTTTCATCCGTCAAAGCAGGTGTTTGAACAGGCTTTCTTACGCATAGATCGCGAATTTATGGAAATGATTGACCTGAACGACAACGGCCAGCTTACAGCTTACGCATCTGATCTGGCGCAGGCATCTACAGAAGGCGAAAGAGCCGTACGGGACAGGCTGACAGAATTCTACCAAAACAGTCCTGATATTCCGTATATAGTCGCCATGCAGAACCTGCCTTTGGCAAAAGGAGACGCTCAGGATAAAGCTTTTGTTGCAACCGTAAAAATGCTCAAGCAAATTCTTGTTCCCTGCGCCGTCAACGCACTGCAGACGGAATCAGGAATAGAACAAGTACTGAAAATATACGATCATGGAAAACTTCTGGTAATGCATGATCGTCTACCCTGGACTCAAGCTGTATTGCAACACCCTGAGAATTTTAAAGATTGTCTTTTGGCCGTATATCCAGACAGATCCGGAAGATGGCGTGTACAGTCATTACCTGTTTCAAAAGCTCTGCGCTTTTGTAATCGCCTCAGCGCTCCTGAAAAATGGCGCGGACTTGACGGGGCAAAATTGGACGAGGCGGCTGATCTTAACAATTTAAGCTTTATTCATCGTTCTGGCTTTACAGGCGGGGCTG
>CABQMD010000241.1 GCA_902465145.1 uncultured Succinatimonas sp.
CGTCTTTTAAACAAGATGCGGCCGTAACGGCATCATTGCGATGACATGCATCGACAAAAGCAGCTAACCTTCTAGCATAGGTTATACAGTCACAACGCGCATATTCTTTGGGCAAAATGCTGCGTGCTTTGCTGGTTGAAACTTTAATTCCGGGAAAACACGAGACCCAATACCAATTGTCAAAATCTTTTAAGGTCTTGGAAATGATCCCGTTTTCTCCTATCAAAAGTTGCAAGCCGCCGAAAAAACAAGGAGCTACATTGTCATAGTGAATGGAACCTGAAACGCCGCCTTCCAAAATTCCCATCATGCGTATCAAATCGGCATCTTTAAATTTACAACCGTTCACCACATCCAAAGCAACGATTGCCGCCACGGCCGAAGATGCAGAAGATCCAAGTCCCGAACAGACAGGAAGGTTCTTTCTTAAGACCATGTTAACGCCGCAGGCATCAAATCCGGCCTTCAAAGCCTCGCTTTTATAAAGTTCAAACGCTTTGAACACTATATTGTCATTAGGATCCTGCGGTAATTTGGAAGCAAAACGTCCTTCCATGCTCAGTTTACAAACGCAGTCTTCGGAAGTTTTTTCAATAAAGATCTCATCGCCGTATACCGAACCGTCAACCGGCTTTAATGCTGCACCCAAAAGATCAAATCCTACTGACAAATTGGCTGCAGACGCCGGAGCGTATGCTCTAAATTTCAAAGACATATTTATACCCTTAACCTTCGCGGGTCCAATTTTGCAATCTCAATACATCAGAAAGTACGCCTGCAGCAGTCACTGATTTACCTGCGCCGTAACCGCGAACTACCAAAGGAATGGGCTGATAATAGGCAGTGGTAAATGCCAGAGCGTTTTCACCCCCTCGTACTTTAAAGAGAGGATCTGCCGCGCCTACGGCCATAACTTTACAACTGCAAACACCGTCTTTGATGGATGCCACGTAACGAAGTACTTTTCCCTGAGCCTTGGCTTTTTGTACTTTAGCTGAAAATTCCGCATCGGCTTTTTTCAAAGAAGTCAAAACTTCATCAGCATCATTGCCTGCAAGGTATTTTCTGTCAACGGCACATTCAACCTTCACATCTGACAGTTCAAGCTTCATTCCGCACTCGCGCGCCAAAATTAAAAGCTTGCGCGCCACATCCATCCCTTCAAGATCATCACGCGGATTAGGTTCCGTAAAACCCATTTCGTATGCTTTTGCAGTAGCCTCAGAAAGCGTAGCTCCGTCTTCCACTAATCCGAATATATATGAAAGCGTTCCTGACATGATGCCGGAGAACTCCAAAAGATGATCGCCTGCGCACTGTTCATTTTGCAAAGTGGAAATCACCGGAAGTCCGGCGCCCACATTTGCCTCATAAAGGAATTTACGATGATAAGTACGGGCAGTACTGCGAAGACGCTTGTAGTAATCGTAAGATCCGGTATTGGCTTTCTTTGACGGGGTCACCACATGCATGCCGGCCTTCATAAAATCGCAGTATGACAAAGCAAGTCTGTCATCAGAAGTGCAATCAACCAAAATGGGATTTACCAAATGGCTGTCATGAGTAAGTTTGGCCGCAGCTTCCAAAGAGAAAGGAGCAAGCTCCGATGAATGCAGACGATCATGATAAGTTTCAAGATCCACTCCGGTAGCATCCGTCAGGAAATGACGAGAATTGGCTATACCGACCACATGTATATCCACACCCTGCTCTTTTAAAAGAGCTGGACGTTGTTTTTGGATCTGTGCAATAAGTTCTGAACCGACTCCGCCTACACCAACGATAATAAGATCCAAAATCTGACGTGAGGAGAAAAAAGCCATATGACAAATACGTATGGCTTCTGAAACTTTGTCAGATGAGATCACGGCAGAAATCGAGCGTTCGGACGATCCTTGGGCAATGGCCATGATGTTGATATTGGCTTCTGCCAAAGATCTGAAGAATCTTCCTGAAGTACCGGTACGGGTTCTCATACCGTCACCGACTACAGAGATCACGGCACAACCGTCCTTAACCTCAATCGGATCCAACATTCCTTCTTTCAATTCAAGTTCAAATTCAGATTCTATGGTTTCCTTGGCAAGCTTCAAGTCTGCAGTTGAAAGGCAGAAGGAAATTGAATACTCAGATGAAGATTGGGTAATAAGCACAACGGAGATACCGGCACGGGAAACAGCTGTAAACAGCCGTCCTGCCATGCCTACCATACCCTTCATACCGGGGCCTGAAATATTTACCAGGGAAATATTCTTTAAATCTGAAATGCCCTTAATGGGTACAGTAGGATCTGATTCAAGCGAGATCAGCGTTCCTTCTCCGTGAGGATTATTGGTATTTTTTATTAAACAGGGGATCCCTGAACGGACTAAAGGTGCAATGGTACGCGGATGCAGAACTTTGGCTCCGAAAT
>CABQMD010000242.1 GCA_902465145.1 uncultured Succinatimonas sp.
AAAATTCCTGCATAAAAATAGAGAACCGGTATTTTAGCTCCGGTTCTCTGATATTTCACAAAAATATTGGCGTTTGGTTATTTTTCCTCATTTGCATTAGCTTTAATAAGTTTACGTACTTCGGCTTCAGGCAAATCTTTATAGTTAGAAGGAGAAACAACATTACGTCCTGTTTTAGCTTCCAGGGCTGCGCGTGCATCACCTGCGATTTTGCCTCCGGCTTGAGCTGCAGAAACATTTTGTGTCATGCCGTAAACGTCATGAGTTTTAGCTATTTCGGTTGTAGAAGCTTCGCCGAGAGCGGTAAACAGTAATTCAAGGTCTGTCATATGATCACGTAAATTTTCGCTGGGGCGGTCAAGTGATTTTATCTTTTTATGCTGACTTGGGGTAATACCAAAAGTTGCTTTGCTGATTTCAGCAGTAAGAATAGCATATTCTTTACCTTCTTTAATACCACGTTTTTTCCATTCGTCCGTCAAAGTATCACGAACAGCAATACCACGTTCTCGACGTGCTATCCATTCATCACTGTAACCTTTAGCGCGGTATAGTTCGCGCATACGTGTTTGTGCAAGCTCAGGGTTTTCGATTTCTTCTATGCGTTCGCTGCCAATTTGCGCAAGCCATTGCTTAAAGGGTTCGGCTTTAGGTGAGGGGATAGACTGGATGATGCGCAGGGCGCTTTTTGCAGTAGCAGCTAAGGTGCGACGATTTTTACCGCTTTGAGTTGGCATTGCTACCTGGGGACAATTTGTCCCTATGTAAGTCCCAAGCTCGGGATCTCTTTTGCGTATTTTTTTTAGGTAGTCTGTTGGGTTAACGCTATCTGTCAAAGCACCAACAATATCGACTACAGAAAAATACCATTGCTGTTCTTCTTCGTTCCAAACAGAACGGATTTTAGCAGATTGGAATAATTTTATACTGTTCATTTTCATATCTCACTTTCAAAAATTTTCCTTACAGTCAGCCTTCTGTCGTCGGTCTTTACTTCTTTACGCTTTTTGCTTCCTGTTCCAGCTCCAGCAAATCAATAGTATCTGCCTGTGCTGCTTCAAAGGCTTTGCGACGAGCGTCGAATGTTTCATAAGCAAGACGAGCATGGGCTTTTGCTTCATCCATGGATATTTTTCCGTGAGATTGAAGCAACGGTATACTGTGATCTAAAAGCAGTTTATCGACGCTGGCACGCCAAAAATTAAGAGTTAGGTCCTTGCGCATTTTTACATGTAATTCAGCACTTTCAAGGAAAATAGTTACAAGACGGTTAAGAACGTCTATTTCATCAGACGTAAGGTAGTTTTTGGCAACTACAACGTCAGTTTTACGGACAATGGAGCCGCTCCAAGACTTTAGCGCCATGTTGGGTGCATCTGAATCGGCACGGCTATCTATGATTTCAGCAGCAGTTTTACCTGTTACACCATAAAGCAGTTTATTTTGTGTTTCAGCAAAAAATAAATGCGTAGCTTTTTCCATAACTTTGTAATCGCTGGAGAGCGCAAACAAGTCGCGTAGCTTTTGATAAAAGCGCTTTTCGCTGGCACGGATGTCACGGATTTGTTCCAGCAATTCGTCAAAATAATCTGGACGGCCGTCAGGATTTTTCAGGCGTTCTTTATCGAGTATAAAGCCTTTCTGCAGATATTCTTTTAAGGTATTGTTGGCCCATTGACGGAATTGTGTGCCGCGTGGTGAACGGACACGAAAACCGACAGCAAGAATGACGTCAAGGCTATAAAAGGCCACAGGTTTGTCTGAATTTGCAATGTGAAGAAAGTTCACATTGCTTTTTTCTTCTAGTTCGCCTTCGTTGAAAATATTTTTTATGTGCTTACTGATACCGCTGCGCTCTTTGTTAAACAACTCAGCTATTTGTGCCTGTGTCAGCCATACAGTTCCGTTATCAGCATAAAGTTTTATGGCGGCCTTGCCGTCATTAGTGTTATATATGATAATATCAGCCATAAATTTTCTCCTTTAATTTTATATTTTCGTGACGTTGTGAAGATAAAAAAAGGTATGAATATATATTGTATGCGGATTGACCTAATGTTTTTGTGGTTCAGAATTTTTAATGTCAATTAACGAAAAAACGTTTACATACTATGATTGTATTATAACGCTATGTGTTGCAGCATGTCAAATATTTTAGTGAATATATATTTGGTCTTGTAAAGAGGAGTCTTTTAGCATGGAAAAAGAAAAACAAGTTGTAGGGGACAATAGAAATAACGATTTTTAGGGATTCGTCCTTGATGATTTGCCAAAAGCAGTTGAAGAACAATTAGAGATTATCAAAAAATACCTTGAGCATAGTATGCCTATAAGAGAGAATGAATAGCGTATTTAAAATATAATGATTGATTAA
>CABQMD010000243.1 GCA_902465145.1 uncultured Succinatimonas sp.
GTTCTACCACCTTGATGAAAAATTTGGATTCGGCCTTGGGTACACGCCTTCCACCTAAAAGATCGTGCTCTACAATCTTGTCGCAACTTAAGTAGAGGAAGAAATCGATAAAGTCCGGCATGACCACTTCGGCATTTTCCTGCAACAGTTCTTCTTCAAGGCGGTTATTGGCCACGGGATGATATTTGACTAGGATCTCTCCTACTATGCCCACGCGAGGTTTGCGCGGGATATCAAGAATGGGCATGTGATCAAAAGCCCGTACCATGTCGGTAATGGTACGTTTATAAAGCGCGACGCCCCCTTTTAAGATGGCTTCTTTGCTTTTATCCATCCACTTACGATAAAGCTTTTGCGTGTCACCGCGGTTCTTTTCGTAAGGTTCGACACGATTTTTGAGTTTCATGAGCGTATCACCCATGACTGCAGCCTTGATGGAATCACGAAGCAGTTTTGCCGAAAGCTTGAACGCATCGGTTTCAAGACCGTAGAGTGCAAATACCGGAACTTTGGGAAAACCTGCAAAAACCAATGCCTTGCGCAGTACTGCCATATAGTTGGTGGCACGGCAGGCACCGCAGGTTTGAAAGAGCATGATGGAGGTTTTCTCTGGATCGTACAAGCCCGATTTCAAAGCCTGCAACAATTGTCCTATTACTACTATAGCCGGGTAGCACATGTCGTTATTGACGTAGCGCAGTCCCAAATCGATGGCATCGCGATCGGGCATCTTGGGAATAACCACATTGTAACCGTATTTACCAAGAGCTGCCTGAAAGAGCTCAAAATGAACAGGTGCCATTTGCGGAGCCAAAATGGTATGCCTGGCCGCTTCTTTGGTAAAACGCGGACGATCCGTAAAGGCAATGGGTTCAAATGCTTTTTCACGGCGGCGGGAAATAGTGGCAATAAGGGATCTTAAGCGTATGCGGGCAGCGCCTAAATTTGATACTTCATCCAGTTTTAACATGGTATAGATGCGGCCGTGTTTTTCCAAAATATCACGTACCTGATCGGTGGTGATGGCATCCAATCCACAGCCGAATGAGCTTAATTGAATGAGAGTAATGGCAGGATCTTCTGCGGCAACTTCGGCTGCGTGATAGAGGCGGGCATGATAGCTCCACTGGTTTACAAGTCCGGTCTGCTCCTGAGTGACGCTGATATCGCGTACGCAGTCTTCTGAGATCACCGACAGTCCGTAAGATGACAGCATCTGCGGAATACCGTGATTGATCTCTGGATCTATATGGTAAGGTCTGCCGGCAAGCAAAATGAGATGGCGTCCTGAAGCTTTGGCGTTTTGAATGATTTCATGACCTTTGGTCAGCACATCGTGTTTATAGTGTTCAAGTTCAGCATAGGCAGAGGTCACCGCTTTATTCATGGCTCGTTTTGAAACGCGTATTCCTTTTAATTTCAGTTCGTGCCTTAGTCTTGTAGCAAGAGCTTTGGGACGGGCTATGGGAAGGAAAGGCTCGATGAAGGTTACATGTTTTTCCTTCAAAAGATCCATGTTACCGCGTATGTTCTCTGGGTATGAGGCCACCACCGGGCAGTTGTAACGGTTATCAACTTTGATGTGATCATCATCCATATTGTAGGGAATGCACGGATAGAAAATGGTTTTGACGCCTTTTTCAACAAGATCCATGATGTGCCCGTGGGAGAGTTTTGCAGGATAACACAAAGAATCCGACGGTATGGTAGACATGCCTTCGCAATACATGGCTGCGGAGCTTTGTGAAGAAAGCACCACTTCAAAGCCGAGCTTGGTAA
This sequence comes from uncultured Succinatimonas sp., assembly GCA_902465145.1. Lineage (GTDB taxonomy): Bacteria > Pseudomonadota > Gammaproteobacteria > Enterobacterales > Succinivibrionaceae > Succinivibrio. The sequence goes on from CABQMD010000243.1 coordinate 1,780, forward strand.
ACAAAGTAAACCAAAAAGGGTAATCCTCATAAAGATTTAAAACGCGCGGAATGCCGATCTGTCCACGCGGTGCGTGTTCTCGTGGCTTATAGTCAAAAACACGTTCGTATTTGTATTGATAGATGTTGTTCTCGCTGGTGCATGAAGGCGCTCCTCCTATGCCTTTTTCGCAGCGGTTGCCGGTGTAGTAGCGCCCTCCGTCAGAAAAACGCAACATGGTGATGTTGCAGGCATTGCCACAGCGTTTGCAGCGATAATTTTTCGATACGGCTTTAAAGCTTTCAAGTTCGTTGCAGGGAAGCAAAGACGTTTTTTCTTTTTTGCTTTCTCTGGCTAAAAGGGCTGCTCCGTATGCCCCCATAAGACCAGCCACGTCAGGTCTTATAGCATCGCGTTTTAAGAGTTTTTCAAAAGAACGCAGCACCGCATCGTTTAAAAAGGTTCCGCCCTGAACGACGATGTGATCTCCAAGACTTGAGGTATCGCGTAACTGCATGACTTTAAACAGGGCGTTTTTGATGACAGACAGCGAGATCCCCGCGGATATGTCCGCAACTGCCGCACCTTCCTTTTGG
>CABQMD010000244.1 GCA_902465145.1 uncultured Succinatimonas sp.
TGTCGACGGTTTTTCTACTTCCGATATAGTAAGAAAAATTAAAGCCGAAGGTTAACACGCCTTCTTAGGAGTTTAAATGTTTCCTTCACTTTGGACTGATGACAGCAACGATCGTGCAGAGCGTATAGTAATCAAAAACGGCATAAGCTCCCTAAGCCTGGCCGATGCCAACAGTTTGATTGAAAGCGGCCGTTGCACTTTGGTTGACGTCAGAGAACCTGACGAATACCGCGAACGTCATATCCCCGGAGCTTTAAATTTTCCGGTAGACAGCATCAATGCCCAAAATGCCGCCGTAAAACTTCCTGACAAAAACGCGGTGATCCTGCTTTACTGCCTGGCCGGAATGCGGGCATCTTCGGCAGCGGTAAAACTGTCGGAATTAGGCTACAGAAAACTTGTAAACATAGGAGGGATCTCACACTGGCCTTATGCTACCGAGCAAAGTCCTGCCTAAGATCCTGATGGATCATCTAGCGGATCCCTAACAGAAAATTTCGGGTGACTTATAAGTTATTCAACTTTCCCTGATAAAAATTTGGGAAAGTCGAGTTATTCAGATATGTTTAATTCCCTGATTAAACCTCAGCACCATTTCACTTAGATCATCGGCTTTCTCGCTGAGCTTTTGCATTTCATCGCGAGTTTTCCCTGAAATACCGACATTTTCTTCAGAAAGTTTGATGAGATCGCGTACCTCGCCTGAAACGGCTTTGGCTGTTTCAGCTTTTTCACGTATGGTATTCATCATCATGTCAGAGGTAGCTTTGATACCGTTGATAGCTTTCTGGACTTCATTCAAAACTTCATGACTCTGCTGAACCTCATTAACACCTGAGATCACATCCTGTTTACTGGCTGTGGAAAGCTCATGAGCTTCTCCGGTCTTGCTCATGAAAGCCTCAAGTTGCTTATGAATATCAGTAGCCGAATCGTGAGTACGCAAAGACAAAGCTCTGACCTCGTCTGCCACCACGGCAAATCCTTTGCCGTAAGTTCCCGCACGTGCTGCCTCGATGGATGCGTTAAGCGCCAACAGGTTGGTTTGCGATGAAACGGTATCGATGAGTTCTATGGATTCTGAAACCTTGGAGACCTGTTGCGCCAGCTCATCTATGGTGGCAGCCACCTTTTTTGAACTCTCATCCAAAGCATTGATGGCAGTAAGCGTTCTGTCAGATGCAGCCTTACCATGAGCCGCCTGCTCCTGAGCCTCATCGGTATCATGAACGGTCTTGTTGATGCTGTCCATGAGATCATTCATCATTGAGGTAATATCGTCAGCAATCATACTCATGCGATTGACGGTATCGCTGGTTTTGTCAAATTTACGCTGCATCTCATCGTTGTTACGCGACGCCTCATCAAGATTATTCTGAGAAGCCTCTGACAAAAGCATGCAGGCTTCTTTAACACGCGTCAGCACGGTATCGGCATATTTGTCCTTCCACAGCATGGCCATATAGGCTTTGTGCACATCAGACGTACCGCCTGCATACACGTTTAAAGTAAGACTGTCAGACTGCGCGTTGCACGCCGACGCCACCTCTTCTACAAATTTTTTACTCCTGCAATGCAACCTCATATAAGCTGCTAACGCCAGTACAGAGGCTGCAGCAGTCGTGTACCACACAGGATAAGCAATTGCTGCAGTTGCAGCAGAGATCGCAAGAGCATTGAGCCCCTGCGAAACGAAATCTTTTGTTGCAAGCCGAAGCTTCTTGCCAGAACGCATGGCGGCATAGATATTTGTCGCACGCTGTATCATCTTAGGATCCGGTCTGGTTCTGACCGATTCGTAGCCTGTGATCCTGCCGTCGATAATGATGGGAATAATAAACGCGCTTACCCAATAGAAACTGCCGTCCTTGCAACGATTCTTAATCATCCCGATGAATGGTCTTCCCTCTTTCAACTCTGCCCACATCGCCGCAAAAACCGCCGAAGGCATATCAGGATGTCTGACTATATTATGAGGTTTACCTATGAGTTCTTCTCTGGTGAATCCCGAAATCTGCAAAAAAGTCTCGTTAACATCCGTAATGATCCCGCGCGGATCGGTTGTAGAAATGATCTTGGCTTCTGGATCTGACGGAAATAAAATTTCGTGATCATTTACCGGAAGGTTTTCTCTCATGGTTAAGCCTCACGACCATAATAATAATTTTTACTGATTATACAGTATATGAAAATCTTCAGGCTGATGCATGGACATGAAAAAAGGTCTTAACTTTGTTCAAGCAAGACCTTTTTCAAACTAAAAATTCAGCTTTTTAGTTTTTGATATCGATTTCCTTTAAGCTCCAGATCTGCTCGGCATAATCATTGATGGCTCGAT
>CABQMD010000245.1 GCA_902465145.1 uncultured Succinatimonas sp.
GCGTTTTAGAAACGACTTCTTAGTTAAAGTCATCAATACCAACAGTTCCCGCTCAAGAAAATTGGTGCGCTATATCCTCTGTGCGCTTGAGCATTATGTCGGGGGCGCAGAATTGGACTTTCGTTCCGAGAGTTACAACATTGAACATATTCTTCCGCAGCAGGCCCAGGACGGTTGGGGCAGCTTAAATTTTGATCAAATACAAGCTTTAACCTACAGACTTGGCAATATGACATTGCTTGACAATGCGGATAATCATTCTCTTGGTAATAAAAGCTATGCTGAAAAAAAGCCTGCTCTTGCCAAAAGTATTTTCATATCTACCAAAAAAGTAGCTGAGGACTATAAAGAAGAATGGAACGGTGACAGCATAGCCTCAAGACAGCTGTGGATGGCAAATCAGGCCATGAGCATATGGAAGGCGGCTCAATTTGACGATAAGGATTAGCAATGGTTGATGCAAATAAAAAAGCGTTGCCGGTTGGGATCTCTGATTTTGCCAAACTCATAGATGGCGGCTATTACTATGTCGATAAGACATCTTTTCTAAAAGAGCTTTTTGACAACAGCAGTGACAAATGTGAGGTAAGACTCATCACCAGACCAAGACGTTTTGGAAAGTCGCTGATTTTAAGCACGATTAAATATTTTCTCGGATTGAATTTAAAAGATCCTGATGACAGATCGTATGCCCAAAAACTTTTTTGCAACCTGCAGATCATGCGGGATCAAGATTTTTGTGCGCGATTTTTGGGACGTTTCCCGGTAATATTCCTTTCTTTTAAAGATGTGTTTGCAGAGGATTTTGCATCAGCCTGCGGTGCCTTGGCTTCACGTATCAGCATGTTGTGTGAAGATTTCAATTTTCTGTCTGAAAGTCCTAAGTTGAGTGCAAGCTTTAAACAAAAGTTTTGCCAAATGTTGGATGATGAGAAAATGGCAGATGATCCCAAACATTTGCGTCTTTGCAATTCATTGCAATTGTTGATCAGGCTTTTGCATCTGCATTTTGGAAAAAAGCCGGTATTGCTGATAGATGAGTATGACGTTCCGCTTAGCAAGGCGGCACGTTGCGGCTATTACGACCAAATGGCCGAGATCATGCGCAGACTGTTATCCTCATCCTTAAAAGATAATGAGGATTTGCAGTCCGCCGTTTTGACAGGATGTCTTAGAGTATCCGAAGAAAGCATTTTTACCGGGCTTAACAATTTAAAAGTAAACTCTCTTTCTTCTGAAAATTCACCGATTTCCGGAATGATAGGTTTTTCTCATGCCGAATGTGAGGAAATGCTGCGTTATTACGGGCTTTCTCAATACTCTTTGCTTGTCAGCAGATGGTATGACGGGTACAACGTGGGCGGTTGCAAGTTATTTTGCCATTGGGATCTCATGTTGTTCTGTCAGGAGGCCGTGCAGAACCCGCAGGGACAAATGGTTCCGCGCAGTTTTTGGCTGGGAACCGGCAGTACGGACGAGCTTCTTGAATTCATGAGCCTCGCGATTGTGAGTTGATGCAGGATTTGCTGGATGGCAAAAGCATAGAAATTGAACTTAACGAGCAGCTTAATTATCAGGATATTCTGCGTTTTCATCGCAGCAGAGACTTTTGGACTTTGCTTTTGTCAACAGGTTATCTTACGGTCGTATCGTTATTAGACGGTGACGATCTGCAACGGCGTTGTCTCGTGCGTATTCCCAACTTGGGAATAACCGAATGTTTCAGGCGCAGTATCGTATTCTATTTTGGCAACGATGCCAAAATACGCAGTGATTCGCAAAATATAGTCAGGCAATTGTTATTAGGCGAAGATCCTCAAAGCATAAAACTTGAATTGAGAAAAATCCTAAAGCGTTTCGTCTCGGTGCGGGATCTGGCGGCAAAAGCTCCCCCTGAATTGTATTATCAGGGATTTATGAACGGTCTTTTTTCAAATTCGGCAAATTGTTTGGATGATTTTGCATCCAATGCCGAAGCCGGGGACGGATATGCCGATGCCATTTTGCGCTCTGATGATTTGGATACTGGGGTGATCCTGGAGTATAAAAGCATAAACGATCCTTGTCTGCTCGATAAGATGTCCGATCAGGCTTTAAAACAGATCGATGAAAAAAGATATGCCGAATTCTTTTTAAAAAGCGGCAGTATTCCCAAAAAAATCTTAGGATACGGCATAGCTTTTTGTCGCAAAGAATGCAGCGTGAGCATGGCAAGGCTTGATCCTCTTAACTTGCTGTGAAAAACAGCAGGACAATTCGCGGTATAATTTAAAATGTTTCCGAAATTATTCAGTCGGATATTTTTATAAGATCAGGAGCTTTC
>CABQMD010000246.1 GCA_902465145.1 uncultured Succinatimonas sp.
CAGATCAAATTTAAAGCATAAGGATAGATCATGTCTGCCAATCCTGATGAAATTTCCGTTAAAGAATCAAAATCCGAACTTATCTATAAATTAGATGACAGACCGCCCTTAAAAGAAGCGCTGTTTGCAGCCTTTCAGCATCTTTTGGCGATCTTCGTGGCCATCATCACTCCGCCCTTGATCATTGCCGGAGCGTTAAAGCTCGATCTTGAGACTACCGGTTATTTAATTTCCATGTCTCTTTTGGCCTCGGGGATCTCGACATTCATTCAGTGTAAAAAGGTAGGTCCGGTAGGTTGCGGACTTCTTTGCATTCAGGGTACTTCGTTTTCATTTATATCTCCGATCATCGGGGCAGGCTTAAACGGGGGATTGGCTGCCGTTTTCGGGGCGGTGATCTCAGGATCTGTAGTAGAGATGTTCATAAGCAGGATTCTGCGCTACACCAGAAAAGTGATCACTCCTTTGGTTTCAGGGGTGGTCGTAACCTTGATCGGGCTCAGTCTTATCAAAGTCGGGGTGATCTCCTGCGGTGGCGGTTTTGCTGCCAAAGGTGACGGCACTTTCGGCTCTATGGAGAATTTGGGACTTGCCGCTTTGGTGATCGTGACTATTTTGATCTTTAACCGCAGTTCCAACCGATATTTAAGAATGAGCTCCATCGTGCTCGGTCTTGCCATAGGTTTTGCCGTCGCATATTTTTTAGGAAGGATAGATTTTGCTCAGATAGAAAGTTACGGCGGTTTTAATATCCCTTCACCGTTTAAATACGGTTTGATCTTTGATCCGGCTGCCATCATCGGATTAGGCGTGGTCTACCTCATAACTGCGATCGAAGCATACGGAGACGTTACTGCCAATTCGCTGATTTCAGGACAAGATATTGACGGAGCAAAATTCCAACGACGTGCATCAGGCGGTATTTTGGCAGACGGTTTTAATTCCATGCTGGCAGGATGTTTAAATTCTTTCCCGAATTCAATCTTTGCGCAAAATAACGGCATGATCCAGCTTACCGGCGTGGCATCACGCTATGTAGGTTATTTCATCGCTTTATTTTTGGTAGTTCTTGGTATGTTTCCTGCCGTTGGCAAGATCTTCTCATTGATCCCCGATCCGGTATTGGGCGGAGCAACGCTGCTCATGTTCGGTACGGTGGCTGCTGCCGGGGTGAGGATCATCTCCACTCAAAAAATGAATCGCAAGGCCATCTTGGTAATGGCTCTTAGTTTTTCTTTCGGCCTTTCGGTCGAACTGGTCCCCGAGATCTTAAGTAAATTCCCGCAGGAAATTTCAACTTTGTTCTCATCAGGCATTACTACAGGCGGAATAGTCGCCATCCTGTCCAATCTTTTGATCAGGATCAAGGAATAAACGATAAGGTCCTGTAAGCAGCCAGGACCTTGTCTTTCAGAGCGGATAACATTCAGATTAAGTCTTGGTCAAAAACCAGGGACAAAGTATTTTTTCGGCAAACCATAACATGGTATAAAAGCCAAGCCCTAGCAAACTTATTCCCAAGATGGCGCAGAACATGGTTTCATTATCTCCCATGCCCCAGGCATCCATGATGAGAAAACCAAGTCCGCAGTCGGTTGCAAAACTCTCTGCCAAAAACAGTACGGCCACCGCAGTACCGCTGGCAATTCTTACAGCAGTCAAGAGATCTGGAAGCGTTGCAGGCCATAATACGTAACGCCACATGTCAAAACGCCCTGCTCCCATGGAGCGCATCACTTTTAAATAGATTGGATCAAGGGTTTTGGTTTTAGAGCGCATTAAAAGCAGGATCTGATACCCTGAGCTTAAGGCTATCAAGGCAATGCGCGAGCTGTCTCCTAATCCCAGCAGCAGGAAAAATACCGGTAAAAGTACGATCTTGGGAAAAGGATAAGTGATGAAAAGCAAGGGAGCACCGAGTGCGTCTGCATTTTTTGAAAGTCCCAGCAAAAGTCCAAAAGGGTAGGCAATGACGGTTCCCAAAAGCAACCCTGATGAAAGTCTTAGGGTACTTATCCAAAGATGCGACGAGAACATTGGATCGCTTTGCAATGCTGCTAATTGCTTAAGGGTATTTTCTGGTGTGGGGATGATCTCTTCCGTGCAGACAAAAGATGCAAGTTGCCATAAGATTAAGAGTAAAAATATGGCGACAAGGTAGCGGAGAAGACCAAAAAGCAGTGGACGTTTCATATTCAGTGTGATTTTTAAATTTTAGCGAAGCAGTTGTGCATGAGGCGCAATTTCTGGTGCAAGGTACTGACGATTAAAGAGAATTCGGTTTTTTCACGTATCAAAGGATCAGGAATAGCTGAA
>CABQMD010000247.1 GCA_902465145.1 uncultured Succinatimonas sp.
TCTTTAAATCAACTAATTGTTATTTAAGTTAATTTTGAATGAATTTAAAAGACTGCCCAGTACGCATTCCAGTTTCTGCTGTTCTTCTTCATTTAAAGAGGCATTTATCAATGATTGCATTTTTGTAGAAATGGATATGAAGACTTTTTCAAGTTTCAAACCCTTGGTTGACAGTGCGATTTTCAAAGTGCGGGCACATTGAGGATCTTTGTTTTTTAACAGGTACCCTTTTTTGACAAGGTTGTTGACCATAACCGAGATCGTGGATTTGCTTCGGCCGCAACAAGCGGCCAGCTCGGTCAGCGGCAGTGATTTTTTTTCAAAGAGCACGAAAAAGAGATCGCCGTGACATGGTTCGAGATCAGCATATCCTGCCAAGAGAAGTTCTTTTTTTAAAAATTCAGAACTTAAATCGTGCAACAGGGAGTTTAAATGAATAATGTTTGAAAAATCGCTCATTTTGGACAAACAGTTGGTTTTAAATTTCGTTTGACGTACTTTTACCTGACGTTGGGGTGCAGTGTAGGCCAGACAAGGAAAGTACACCTGTTCCTTATTCTGTCTATCTTCTGAAGTCTTCAAAAATCTTTTGCCAAATAGCAGCATAGGTCATCAGTCGGCTGCTTTTGTCTTTAAATAATTTCTTAAAACTAAAGCCCGTGCAAGCTACATTTTTTCCCATTATGTCCAATTAAATGGCATAATTGCGGGATCGAAACAAAATACAACACGGTTGCGGCCGCAATCAAGACTCTTGCTTTTACTTTGTTGGTAACGATAACAAAAAGCAACGGTTAATTAACAGTGTGCGCAACCGGAAGATTTTTAAGCTTTGATGGTTTAAAAAAGACATTTTTAAAAACCTACAAGGCGTGGATTTGCTTTGAAAAGCTTGTAACAATTTGGTAAGTCAAAAAACTATGGACAAATTAGAAGAAGCCAAGGTAAACGGCATTAAAGCAGCTGAAACTGCCTCCGATCTTCAGGAGCTTGATGCCGTACGAGTCGATTATCTGGGTAAAAAAGGCCTTTTTTCCGAATTCATGCGCGAGCTTGGCAAGCTTTCCAAAGAGGAACGCCCTGCGCGCGGTGCGGTGATCAATGAAGCCAAACAGGCGGTGGTCGCTGCAGTGGAAGCACGCCGTGAAGCCATAGAAAGAGCCGAGCTTGAGAAGAAACTTTCTTCAGAAACTGTAGATATCACCTTAAGCGGGCGTCGCGATGAAGAAGGTTCTTTACATCCGGTAAGTCGTACCGTCGAGCGTATCAAAGAACTTTTCGGCTCCATGGGCTTTAGCGTAGTAGGCGGTCCTGAAATCGAGGATGATTATCACAATTTTGATGCTTTGAATCTGCCTCCCAATCATCCGGCCCGTGCGTCTCACGATACCTTCCAACTCGAAAACGGTTTGCTTTTGCGTTCTCAGACTTCATCAGTGCAGATCCGTACCATGGAGGTTCAGAAGCCTCCCATCCGTATCATTGCTCCCGGGCGCGTGTATCGCAACGACTATGATATGACCCACACCCCCATGTTCCATCAGGTTGAAGGACTCGTGGTTGATGAAAAAGTTTCGTTTGCCGATCTCAAGGGCGTTTTACATTCATTCCTGCTTAATTTCTTTGAAGAAGAGCTGGAAGTGCGTTTCCGTCCTTCCTACTTCCCGTTTACCGAACCATCTGCTGAAGTCGATTTAAGACGTAAGGGAGGTAAATGGCTTGAGGTTTTAGGTTGCGGTATGGTACATCCCAACGTATTGCGCAATTTGGGTATTGATACTGATAAATATACCGGTTACGCCTTCGGCATGGGTATTGAGCGTTTAACCATGTTGCGCTACGGTGTTAACGATTTGCGTGCTTTCTTTGAAAACGATCTGCGCTTCTTAAAACAGTTTGCTTAAGCTCATTACGGAATTAACGGAAGATAAAGAAAAATGCTTTTCAATAAAAAATGGATAGATGAATTGGTTCCGAATCAGCTTAGTGCTGAGGAACTGTGTGACAAGATCACCATGGCAGGCCTTGAAGTGGATACCTGCTCTAAGGTATGCGGAGATTTTTCAAAGGTTGTGGTGGCCAAAGTTCTGGACTGCTGGCCTCATCCTGATTCTGATCACATGCATGTCACCAAGATAGATGCCGGCACCGGTGAAGAGTTGCAGATAGTTTGCGGGGCTCCCAATGTACGTACCGGACTTAAAGTTTGTTGTGCTCTTGAAGGTGCCATGGTCGGAACTCTGAAGATCAAGCCGTGCAAACTGCGCGGAGTTGAATCCAACGGTATGCTGTGCTCCTATAAGGAACTGGGA
>CABQMD010000248.1 GCA_902465145.1 uncultured Succinatimonas sp.
GGAATTTGGCAGGACAAAGCAGGTGTCGTAATTTCCTTTTTTTAGACGCAGTCCCTCTTTAAAGCGTTTGATAAGGTCGAATTGACCGTGAGCAAAAGGGTTTGTTAAAAAACCGTTGATTTCATTCATGCGGTGCAATACCGGCATGGCATAGGCAGGGGCATAAACATCGATGACGCAGGCAGGATATTTTGCGCGTATGGTCTTAAGAAGGCTTTGCATCATGATGATGTCGCCAAGCCACGAAGGGGTGATGATAAGTACGCGCTGCATGTAAATCTCCGATGGTTTTCCGTAATGATTGTCTTAATGATTTTAATCGTCGCGACCTTTCTTACCAAGCGAGAAAATTAAAAGTATCGTACAAAGCGTGCGTGAAGGCAGTGATTTTTTTGCAACTAGCGGTGCGGTGTTAAAATTGAAAAGCGTTTCACGGCGCAATTATCATTTTTTAGAGGGCTGAACATGATCATAGTTACAGGCGGCTGCGGTTTTATCGGATCCAATATCGTCAAAGCGTTGAACGACAAAGGGATCAGTGACATCTTGGTAGTGGATAACCTCACCGAAGGTCACAAATTTTCCAATTTGGCCGATCTTGATATTTCAGATTACATGGACAAATTGGATTTTTTAGAGCTGATCCGAGACGAGCCTCGTTTCAACGCTCGTTTTAAATGCAGCACTATCGAGGCCATCTATCATGAGGGAGCATGCTCTTCCACCACCGAATGGGACGGGCGCTATATCATGAAGAATAATTACGAATACACCGTGATTTTATTTGAGTTTGCTACGGCCCACCGTATTCCTTTCTTCTATGCATCTTCGGCATCTACTTACGGAGCAGGAGACGTGTATGTGGAAGGACGCGAATATGAAGAGCCGCTTAATGTATACGGTTATTCAAAATTTCTCTTTGACGAATATGTACGCCGTCGTCTGCCTAGGCTCAATTCTCAAGTAGTCGGATTACGTTATTTCAACGTATACGGACCGCGTGAAAGCCATAAAGGTACCATGGCATCAGTGGCATTTCACCTCTATAACCAGATGAAAAAAGGTGAAAATCCCAAACTGTTCCGCGGTTGCTGCGGATATCCCGACGGCGGACAGATGCGTGATTTCGTCTATGTTGAGGACGTAGCCAAGGTTAATCTGTGGTTTTTGGAGCACCGCGGACCTTCGGGAATTTACAACTGCGGAACGGGACGAGCCGAGCCTTTTTCCAATATTGCCGAGGCAGCCATAAGGTTCTTCGGACGCGGTGAGATAGAGTACATTCCTTTCCCCGAACACCTTATAGGTCACTATCAGTGTTTCACTCAGGCAGATCTGACCAAGTTGCGTGAAGCAGGGTGTGATATTGAGTTTAAGACCGTAGCTCAGGGTACAGCTGAGTATCTCAAATGGCTTTCGAAGAAGTAAAAGGTTTTGAGATTTGCGTGCTCCAAAAGGAGCGCGCTTTGACTTTTGCCGATCACCTAAATTCTCTTGGAATTGAGGCTTATGCCCGTCAGGGCTTCTCCGAGCATTGGGTGGTATATGCTGCAGATCAAAAAGATGTGTCGCGGGCAAAGCATGAACTGCTTAAATGGGCTCAAAGTCCTTTTGACAGTCAATTCGGGGCCGCTTCTTGGCAAAAAGGAGCGCGTACTCCGAAGAACAGACAGATTAAAGGCAGTTTTTTCAGTGGAACGAACTGGGATCTTTTTTCCTTAACTTCCATGGTTGAAATCATCTGCGTGCTGTTTTTTATAGGACAGCTTATCAACGAGCAGTGGATGCTAGAGACTTTCAGTCTTACCCGCATGCAGGATTTTTCATTGCCTTTTGATGTGTATCGTTTGTTAACTCCGGTTTTCCTGCATTTCGGGCTCATGCACATAGCTTTTAATCTTGTGATGTGGGAAGCCATGGCAAGACCTGTTGAACGCTATTTGGGCAAAACCAAGCTGTTTTCGGTATTTATAGGCGTATCGCTTATATCCAACGTGCTACAGTTTACGTTTATGCCGTATAACGGTGTCTTCGGTGGATTGTCAGGAGCTGTCTACGGAGTTATTGCTTATATGGGAACGGTGTCGCGTCGTGAGGATTGTCCTGCAGGTTTTTATTTCCCCAAAGGTCTCATAGCCGTGAGTGCGGTTTTTATTGTTTTCGGCTTTTTTACCTCGGGTACTGCCAATATCTGTCATTTAGGAGGATTGTTATTGGGACTTGCCTTAGGTTATTTCGATTTAAAGCGCGCCAAACTTTTTGACTAGAGCTGAAAAGAGATTTAAAAAAAGCATGTGTATCTTA
>CABQMD010000249.1 GCA_902465145.1 uncultured Succinatimonas sp.
TGGTATCGATGCCTTATATTCGACTGTTCAAATGCCAGGCGGAATTCCTGTTGCTACTGTAGCAGTCGGAAAAGCAGGTGCCAAAAACGCTGCATATCTTGCGGCTCAGATCATGGCGTTATCTGATCCTGAACTTGATGCACGCGTTAAAGCAGATAGAGAAAACGCTGCTCAAGCTGTCAGAACTAAGGATGCGGCCTTGCAGGAAAAATTGGCAGATTTTTAATGGAAGGTGAGTTTGAGTTTATAGCTAAACGAGCAGGAATAGGTCTTAATCCCGTTTTTTCTGACGATCTTGTACAAGCTGCCGAGGTGATCCGCAACGGAGGAGTTGTGGTTTGTCCTGCCGAAGGCGTGTACGGACTAAGTTGTAATGCTTTAAATGGAGAAGCTGTAGCTCGTGTAGTAAGGATAAAAGAACGCGACAGTGCCAAAGGATTGATAACCATTGCGTCAAGTTTGCATGATCTTGAGCAGGTTGCCGACTTTAAAGAAATGTCTTGCAAAGGGCGGGCATTGATAAAAAAGCTTTGGCCTGGGCCTTATACTTTTGTCGTGCCGTGTGCAAATTCTTTTCGCGGAAGTTTGCTTACCGGAGGTCGAGGAAGTGTAGCTGTAAGAATAACTGCATTTGAAACATTGGCAAATTTGGTGCGTTTGTCAGGAGTTCCTTTGATATCTACCAGTGCTAATTTATCAGGAGAACATGCTGTAAGTTCTTTTGATCTTTTAAGTCCTGTGATTTTAAAACGCGTGGATTTTGCTTTGACTTTGCCTTGCGGCGGATTGTCAGGTTCAACTTCAGTTTACGATACTCTCAGCGATGTTTTATTGAGAAAAGGGCCGCAATGGCCTGAGGATTTGTTATGACTGATCGTTATGCCGTATTCGGTAATCCCATAGCACATTCTTTATCTCCTAAAATCCATGCTTTTTTTGCCAGAGATACAGGAGATGAGTTGTCCTATGAACCTATTTTGGTTCCTGAAGGGAGATTTGCAGATATAGCACATGAATTTTTTTGTGACGGTAAAGGTTGTAATGTTACGGTTCCGTGTAAATTGGATGCATATGCTTTTGCAGATGTTTTAACGCCTTATGCTGAAGCTGCCGGAGCTGTTAATACTTTGAAAAAGCTTGAGGACGGCCGTATCGAAGGAGATAACACCGATGGCAGAGGACTTACTGCAGATTTAAAGCGTCTTGGGGTAAAGCTTAAAGGAGCTAAAGTTTTAGTAATGGGAGCAGGCGGTGCTGCCAGAGGCATAATAAGACCTTTACAAGATGAAAACACAGCTTTGATAACGATTGTAAATCGTACGATTGAAAAAGCTAAAAAATTGGCTGAGCATTTCGGAGTAACAGCTTGTTCTTACGAGGGGCTGTCGGCAGAGTACGATGTAATAATCAATGCAACATCTACGTCTTTAAACGGTACTTTGCCTCCGTTAGCTGATGAAATTTTTAGGAAAGCATTTTTTGCTTACGATCTTATGTATAAGCCGGACGGTGAAACGGTGTTCACCAAAAAAGCCTTTGAAAATGGTTGTACCGGTGTTGCTGACGGTTTTGGTATGCTGATCATGCAAGCTGCATTGAGTTTTGAATTGTGGCGGGGCGTTAAACCCGATGTAATCAAAGCAATTAATTATTTTCGTGCATGTTAAAGATTAATTGGCAACGTGGTGCAGAAGATCCTGCATGGACCGATTTCTTAAAGATCCTGCGCGGTAAATTCTCTGATTTAGGCGGGGATATTCAATTTGAAATGAATTTCGGACAACGGGTAGAATTGAATGTTCAATCACAATCGTTGTCGTTAAAAAAAGCTTTTTTTCTTGATTTTGCCGCAGACAAACTTATCTGGAGGATCAGCCACAGCGGCAGGCACAGTGAAGCCGTAGCTCGAGCAGTGCTGGGAAAAGAGCATCATCCTGTTGTATTTGATGCTACTGCAGGCTTAGGCAGAGATGCTTTCATTTTGCAATGTTGCGGTGCAATGGTAACGATGTTTGAACGCAGCCCCGTTATTTGGGCTTTGCTGTTTGATGCGTTGCAAAGAGCATCAAAAGATGAAAAATTTATAAGCAGTCTTCCGAACGGGTTGCCAAAACTGGCTCCTTTTGGTTCACTTATAGATCATGTAGAGATGGGGAGCGCTGATGTCGTGTATTACGATCCTATGTTTCCGCAAAGACAAAAAAGTGCTTTGGTAAAACAGGAAATGCGCATTTTACATGCAGTAGTAGGAGGTGACGAAGATGCAGATCTTATGCTTCCATTGCTTCTTAAACGTGCTACTA
>CABQMD010000250.1 GCA_902465145.1 uncultured Succinatimonas sp.
TATGTAAAAAATAGCTGGCAATCTCCTTTTTTGAGCCTAATATTAGTCATGTGCACGTGCACATAACTAATATTTTTAAATGATGATACGTGCAGAACAAATGACAAAAGGAGAACATTATGAAATCCAAGACCGGTTTATCTCTTATATTCTGTGCCATGCTCGCAGCTGGTGCCGTAGCTTCAACAGCAGAGGCCGCCAAGGTCGGAGTGTCCATGCCTACCCAGTCTTTGCAGCGTTGGAATCAGGACGGGGCCAATATGAAGGCTTCCTTGGAAAAATCAGGGCATGAAGTTGAATTGCTGTTTGCAGGTGACAATGACATTCCAACTCAGGTAAATCAGATTGAAAACATGATTGCCGACGGTTGTGATGTTATCGTGATAGCCTCAATTGACGGTTCGGCTTTGACCGAGGTTTTAAAAGGAGCAAAAGAGAAGAAGATCCCAGTGATTGCCTATGACCGACTCATAATGAATTCCGATGCCGTTTCTTATTATGCAACCTTCGATAACTTTAAAGTAGGTGAACTTCAGGGCACCTATCTTGCCAAGAAAGCCGGTCTTGACAAAGCTACCGCCAAAGACCCCAAGTATATAGAGTTCTTTACAGGCCCTACCGATGACAATAACGTGAATTTCTTCTGGGGCGGCGCCATGAAAGTGTTGCAACCCTATTTAGACAGCGGAGCATTGGTTTGCAAATCCGGGCAAACTACCAAAGAGCAGGCTGCCACTTTGAATTGGAACAATGAAGAAGCTCAAAAACGTATGGAAAACATCATTGCTTCAGTAGGTTATGCTCCCGACGGACAGCGTCTTGATGCCGTGTTGGCCTCAAATGATGCCTGTGCTCAGGGTGTGGCAACGGCTTTGTTGTCAAACGGTTATGATGCTTCAAACTTCCCTGTGATCACAGGGCAAGACTGCGACAAACCTTCTGTAAAGAATATCAAAAAAGGTTATCAGTCCATGTCGGTATTTAAGGATACCCGTTCTCTGGCCTCTCAGGTAGTGAAGATGATCGACGCCATTGTCAAAGGCGAAACCGTCGAAGTAAACGATACTACTACCTATAACAACGGCACTGGGGTAATTCCTTCATATCTGTGCAATCCGGTTGCAGCTACCAAGGATAACTACAAAGAGATCCTTGTAGATTCTGGTTACTACAAAGAAAGTGAGATCTGATTTTAGTGATCCGCACCGGACTATAAATGAGAGGGCGGAATTCCGCCCTTTTTTTAACAGAAATTAAAATTGAGACTGTGCTGATGAATACAGACAAAAATTTGCTTGAAATGCATAACATTATCAAGCGTTTTGGAAAGGTTACCGCCCTTTCCGGAGTCAGTCTCACCGTAAAACAGGGTGAAGTGCACGCTTTGGTAGGAGAAAACGGTGCGGGTAAATCCACGCTCATGAATGTGTTGAGCGGCATTTATCCTTACGGCTCCTATGAAGGAGACATCATCTTTGACGGTGAAACGTGTAAATTCAAGACCATTAAAGATTCCGAGAAAAAAGGCATAGTGATCATTCACCAGGAGTTGGCGCTTGTACCTTATCTTTCCATCGCCGAAAACATGTTCCTAGGCAATGAACGCACCAACGGTCATTGTCATGCGATCATGGATTGGCCCAGAACTTTCCAACGTTGCAAGGAGCTTTTGGAGGTAGTCGGGTTGCATGAGGATCCGCGTACCCTGATTAAAGATATAGGTGTAGGTAAACAACAGCTTGTGGAAATAGCCAAAGCCATCTCCAAAAATGTACGCCTGCTGATTTTAGACGAGCCTACTGCCTCGCTTAACGAAACCGATTCTAAGAACCTTTTAGATCTTATTGCCCGTTTGCGTGATCAGGGCATGACCTCTATCATCATTTCTCACAAGTTGAATGAAGTCTCGTATATATCCAATTCGATCACGGTGATCCGCGACGGCGCTACCATCGAAACTTTGGATAACACATCTCACGACGTTTCAGAAGATCGCATTATTTCAGGTATGGTGGGGCGCGAACTTACCGATCGTTTCCCAAAGAGGGAACATAACTGCGTACGCGATGAAATACTTTTTGAAACCCGCAATTGGACCGTACATAATCCCTTAAACCCAGAGCGTAAAGATAATGACGGGATCAGCATCAAGATCCGCCGCGGAGAAGTCGTGGGCATGTCAGGACTTATGGGAGCAGGGCGAACCGAATTTGCAAAGAGTGTTTTCGGAAGAAGTTACGGCATCAGGATCTCCGGGCAGGTGTTCTTAAACGGCAAAGAGGTGAAACTTCATTCAGTTACC
>CABQMD010000251.1 GCA_902465145.1 uncultured Succinatimonas sp.
CCATTGCCGGTGCTTTCGTCATGATAGGCATGTTTACCTTCATCGCAGCCTGCGTAAACTTAGTGATCATGCGTCCGAAAAATTGCAACAACCATTAATTTAAAATCAGATCAGGCGATCGCCTGATCTCTTTTTACAAAAACTTCCTCTCTTTTCTTTAAATTTCACTTTTTCAAGTTCCAACAGATATTGCTTACGGTAAAGTCCGCCGGCATATCCTGTAAGTGCTCCGTTTGCGCCCAAAACACGGTGACAAGGTACGATCACGCTGACATGGTTGTGTCCAACCGCTACGCCTACTGCCTGAAAAGAAATGTTTCGCCCAGGATGCTCGTGTTTCCATTGCTTGGCAATTTCTCCGTAGGTAACGGTAATACCGTACGGAATTTTTCTTAAAAATTCCCATATCTCGAGCCTGAAAACACTGCCGCAAAGATGTAAAGGAGGAGTAAAAGACGGGATCCTGCCTGCAAAATACTCATCAAGCCAAGTACAACTGCATGATAAGATATCTTTTGGATCTAGCTTTTTTTGAATACCAAGGTCACTGGATGCATCTTCTCCAAGTAAACCGAAATATTTCTGATCTTCAAACCAAGCTCCGCATAGACCTATTTCATCAGCCGTAAGCCTCATCTTTCCCAAAGGGGAGCTGTAGTCTTTGCTTAAGATCATCATCTTCTTACCTTATTTAAAGGCTTTTTGAAAGTTTGCATTTTTAGGATCAAATCTCTTAACTAAGACTGCCTTATTGCCAGTCATCTTCTAGGATCCTGATGATCATCTAGCGTATTCTTAACGTTTTAAAGAAGACATGAATTGGAACTTTTCAGATTTGGGACAATATCTATATTCTCTTGAAAAAACCTTCGTGATCATCATCCAAGATTTTCCATAAACCTTTTTTACGTCCGCCTTCTCTGACTATCAAATTTAGTTCTGACAATTGCTTGAGATATCGTTGTACTTGTCGCAAAGAAATCCCCATGCTTTCTGACATTTGGGTAGCATTAATATTGGGAGTTTGCGAAATCAGCCTATAAATTTGTCGTTGAGCCTTTTTTAAATCTTTTGTAACGCTATCTTTTGCTTTTACGACATCACCGGTTTCTTTTACGACATCACCAGTTTCTTTTACGACATCATCGGTTTCTTTTACGACATCAATGCCATAATTAAGATTCCATAAGGTGACATGAAACTCCGATGCATTCGAATAAAATTCCGGAACATGATAATTTCCTAAATTCTCATAACGTTTATACTCGCTAATAATCTTCTTCATTCCACTGCCTCTGCGCTCCATCAGTTTTAAACGATGAAAAAAATCTGCGAGCAAAGGGTTACGTCGAGTTGTTGCTTTTTATCGTAGGCAGTTGTTTCGCCAATCAGGAATTTCATATTCATTACAAAATTTGTGTTAGTTTTCATATGCATTACCTTAAACGAACTCAAAAAAGCATTGGGCAATGGTGAGATTTTTTGATTATAGATTTTAACAAGAGGATGTTGTCATTGTATTTATGACCGTATGTTAACGATAAAACTTAACACGTTGTTGATCCTCTAAAAAGATACATTTTCATTAGATCACTTTTTTAACTTTTTTAGGTGCAGGATCGCTTAACTCCTGCAAAGCACCTCCCGAAACAGCCCACAGATACAAACTGGCCACACTGCCGTAAGGTGAAAAACGCCGGCGGTATTTTTCAAACAAGGCTCTGTCTACTTTGCGATGACGATAGAGCATGCGAATACCACGCACTATGGCAAGATCGGTGAAGCTGAAAATATCCTGGCGTTGCAGACAAAAAAGCAACAGCATCTCCGCAGTCCATACTCCCACTCCTTTTAAAGAAGACAAAGTCAGGACGGCTTCTTCATCGGACATGGTAGCGATCTTTTGCAAAGGAAATTCTCCCTTTTGGACTTGGGAGGCAAAATCCAAAATGTACTGAGCTTTTTTAAACGTCATTCCCAAAGACTGCAGATCTTGCGCCGAAGCTTGTAATATTGTCTTTGCATCCAGTTTAGAAAATCTCTCCAAGATCCGCTTCCAGATTGTAGCCTGAGCTTTAGTTGAGATCTGCTGACCTACGATATGATGGATCACGGCAGAAAACAGATCGCTGTCAACTTCACGCTCTATCATCCCTACCCGATCTATGACTTCAGCAAGCTTTTTGTCTTTTTTAAGATGAGCCAGAGCTTCTTCACCGTATTTAAAGTACATGTCACACCTAGTCTGCAAAACCGTTTATCTGCATTAAATTTTCTGTATTGAATAAAAAAAAGCAAGCA
>CABQMD010000252.1 GCA_902465145.1 uncultured Succinatimonas sp.
GTCGTCGGAAAACAAGCTTTTTACCTTTGATCTCGGTAGTTCTGTGATCAGACTTGCTGAGATCCAGATAGGGCAGGATGAGACCGTAAAAATTCTAGGGTATTGCGAAGTTCCGTCGCGCGGGATCAAAAAAAGTTCGGTAGTGGATATTCAGGAATTGAGCGGAACTTTGTCAGAGTTGGTTCAGAAGTTTGAAAATACTTTCAAATGTTCGATCCGAAATTGTCTGGTTGCTGTTCCCGGATGTTTTATCTCTTCTACTAATGCTTCAGGCGGTACTACGGTGGCCAATAAAAATAATTCCGTGGTTACCTCAGAAGATCAGCATAATGCTATAGAGAATGCCCGCGGTCATGTTAAATTCGCCGACGGAGATTATGATCGCATTCATACGGTATTGCAAAATTACAAGACCGAAAATTCAGATGAGATCACCAATCCTTTGGGACAATATGCCAAAACTTTGGATGTGATGGTGCATGTAGTCGGACTCAAACATTCGCACATGCTGAACTTAAAAAACGTTTTTTCTCTTTTAAAACCAGAATTTTGTAATCCAACTTTTATTTACAGCGGTATAGCTGCAGCCGATGCTGTTTTGACTGAAAGCCAGAAAGATTTGGGGGTTTGCCTTGTGGATATAGGCGGCGGGTCTACCAGTGTCGCCGTTTATGCTGGGCGTAAGTTGTTGCTTACTTTCGGTATAGATAGAGGCGGTGAGATGATAACTCAATATATTTCAAAATGTTTCGGTCTTCCGAGGGATACTGCCGAACAATTGAAAATTCAGTACGGATGTGCAACTCCGGATGCCTTGACTGAAGAAGAGCGTTCCTTGGTGATTACGGTCAGACAAAATGACGTGGAAAGCAGTACCGAAGTTCAGGTCGGTATGGTAACGCTGGCTACATATATAAACAGACAATTCAGCGAAATCTTCAGGATGGTTTCAGACAAGATAGGACGTCTGCTCAATGAAGGTCGTAACAGCAGTTTGCAACTGACATTGTCGGCAGGATTTGTCATAACCGGCGGGGTGGCAAAAACCAGAGGCATAGAAAAATTAGCTCCCTTCATAAATGGTAACGGTAATCCTGCTGCGGTAAAAATCAGTGTAGGGTTTCCAAGAGGTGTTTTAGTAGATCCATCCAAACAGGTAAGAATTGATTCGCCTGAACAAGCTGTGCTTGTCGGAATGGCCAGAACCTGTAGCCGTGATACTAAGGAGTTGCAAAATCTTGAAAAAGAGGATGTGAGACCAACGAATTTGTTTGGAAAATTTTCTAAATGGTGGAATGATACTATGGAATGATACTTATGCATAAGCAGAAAAGATCATTGCCAAAAGACTAAATATACAATTTAACAAAAGAACAATTTAAAAAGGAAGATTTTGCCATCGTTTCTGGACTAAATGAGTTTTTATGATTCTGAAATCCGCAGGCGTCTTTTCGTCTGTAGAGAAGAGGATCTTATGTAGTGCGAGACAGCTCTGCTTTTTTTGTGTTTTTTTTGCGTATAATTTACAACCATTATTGTCGTAATAGTTTAAAACGTGTTTGCATCTAAGCGCCGTCGGTTTTTTTTGAGAGTAACAAAATGAGTGATTTTCATGTAGAGTCCGTTTCCAATGACAATCCGGAATCTGGAATTCAGCAGACCACTGGCTGCAAGATCCGTGTGTTAGGTATTGGCGGTGGCGGCTGCAACAGTCTGAATCACATGATCAATGAGAATATGAGCGGGGTTGAATTTATTGCTATCAACACCGATGCTCAGGTTCTCGGCAAAAGCAGAGCCTCGGTTAAAGTCCAGATAGGCGTTAAGCTTACCGGAGGCTTAGGCGCAGGTTGTGATCCTAATAAAGGACGCAAGGCAGCAGAGGAATCTCGCGACGATATTAAGAAATTGCTCAAGGGTTCCGATATGGTGTTTATTACCGCTGGTATGGGCGGCGGTACCGGTACCGGAGCAGCTCCTATCATTGCAGAGATTGCAAAGGAAGCCAAGGAAGACGTGTTGATAGTCGCCGTGGTTACCAAGCCTTTTCGTTACGAGGGCAAACGCCGTATGGTAAATGCCGAATCCGGCATTACCGAACTTTCCAAACATGTTGATTCCCTGATCGTCGTTGATAATGACAAACTTTTGAAAAATCTGGGAGCCAATATTTCTATAGTTAATGCTTTTAATGAAGCAGATGATGTATTGCTCAATGCTGTAAGAGGTATCACTGATTCCATCACCAATCCCAGCTTTATTAATGTGGATTTTGCCGATGTCAAGACGGTAATGC
>CABQMD010000253.1 GCA_902465145.1 uncultured Succinatimonas sp.
AAAGTTCTTCCTGAGAGGCGATGCATTTCGTATCCGTAGCCTACATTCCAGCGACCGGCACGTATTTCACGGTCAAATAAGGTTGTTTTACGGCTGATGTCCAGAATTAAAGCCATGGCGTGAGTTGCAACGTCCTCAAGACAATAAGTAGGTAAATTGCACAAGAGTATCCCGCGTTTGGTGCAGTCCTCTACGTTAACCACGTCGTAGCCTATGCCGTAGCGGACAATCACTTTGACTTTAGGCAGATCCTTTAAAAGTGATTCGTCAATGCGAAAATAGTTACAACCTAAGTACTCTGCATCTTTTGCTACGCTTATGACATCGTCACGGTTTTTGCAGTTTGCCAATACACATTCAATTCCTGCGGCTTTGAGGATTTCTTTTTCCTGATGAAAATCGGCATCAGGAAGAGTATGGCTATCTAGCATTACAAACTTAGTCATGGATAAAACCTCTTATTTGATAAGAACAAGACTTAATTCAGGGAAAACGGTGATACAAAGCAGAGCCAATATGAAGGCGGCGATGAAAGGCATTGCATGTCTGGCGATCCTTACCACGGGGATCTGAGTCAAACGGCTGGCAACGAACAGGTTGACACCAAGTGGAGGCGTTACGAAGCCGATGGCAAGGTTGACCACCATGATCACGCCGAAGTGGATCGGATCAATTCCTAATGATTTAATGATTGGCAGGAAGATCGGGGTAAGGATCAAAATGGCCGGAGTGGTATCCATGATCATGCCGACAAACAGCAAGAATACGTTGATGATGAAGAGAACTCCGAGGCGGCTTGAGAAATTGTCTACTATTACCGAGGCAATGGCCTGAGGTGTCTGCATCATGGTCAGAACGCGTCCGAATACGGTAGCGGTTGCAACGATGAGCATGACGGGAACTGCGGTTCTGGCTGCTTCTCTTAAGGCATCCGGAAGGTCGGAGAGTTTAAAAGTTTTGTAGCAGAACATGCTGATTATCAGGGCGTAAATTACTGAAATATCGGCAGCCTCAGTAGGAGTGACTATTCCTCCGTAAATACCGCCTAAGATGATCACAGGAGTCATCAGGGCAAAGAACGATTCTTTAAAGAGTTCAAAGAGGCCTTTTTCGTGTAATTTTTCGTAATTGCGTTCGAGCTTTTCTTTATCTTCGCCGTGATGTTTGCAGTACCAGTAGGCGTAGATCATCAAAAACAGTCCTATCAAAAGACCGGGAATCACACCGGCAATGAATAAGCTGCCGACGCTGACGTTTGCCGACATGCCGTAGATGATGAATGGAATGGAAGGAGGGATAATCACTCCAAGACCGCCTGCCACTGCCACCATGGAGGTTACGAAATCGCGTTCATAGCCCAGTTGAACTAACAGCGGAATACACATCGAACCTACGGCGGCCACTGTGGCAGGACCTGATCCGGAGATAGCACCGTAGAACAGGCAAGTAATGATCACGGTTACAGGAAGACCTGCAGTACGTCTGCCGATAAAATAGGCAAAGAAATCAAAAAGTTTTTGGGAGATCCCTCCTTTTGCCATGATCACTCCTGAGAGAATGAACATGGGGACGGCCAACAGCACGTAGGTGTCCAAAGCCGTGATCATGTTTCTGAAAACGAAAACGGCATTAGCAGGGAAGGCCGGGTTAAACATCGATGTTACAAGGGCGCTTGATCCCACGGCAATTGCGATGGGAACGCCGATAAATAATGTAACTACGAAAACGAGGAAAACAGCAGCAGTGATCATTGTTTGTTCACCTCCGTTGCGTGATTGACTTTTTTAGCGTCTTTTAAAATGATTACGTATTTTTGAACAAGTCTGAAAATGGTCAGGATCAACCCTATAAGCAGAGCTACATAGACTGCATACATTGGGATCTGCATGGCAGGTGAGTGCTGATTGGTTTTTATCAGCATTTTTACAGCCTTAAATGCATAGGGAAGCATGTAACAGCAGAAGACAAAGAAGAAAATGTCTTGAATAACTCGTAATTTTTTCTCTATTTTCGGTACAAAGGTTTCAAGAATATTTATGCGTATGTGAATGTCGTATTTGACCGCATAACTCATTCCGATGAATACAAACCAGATGAACATGTATCTGGTAAGCTCCTCAGGCCAAGACAGGGAATAGTTAACTGCATAACGCATAAAAACTTGAATTCCCATGATGATGACCATGATTGCCAGGAGTGACAAAACAATTACTTCCTCGAAGTATTTGTCCAACCACCGAAGGATCTTCATAAAGGCTCCTCATGTTTGCTTGATTAGCT
>CABQMD010000254.1 GCA_902465145.1 uncultured Succinatimonas sp.
TCTGATACCGTCAGATCCAAGGATGTTTCTAATAATCCCCCTGCCAAAGCCCGGAATCTTTGGTTGCAATTACGTATGCATCCTCTGTCGTCATACATTACAACGCCAAACGGCATTTGATCGATTACCGTCTGGATCTCAGTTCCCAAATTCAGCACATCGGTAACATCGGATGCAATACCTACCGTACCAGCTACCTTGCCATCGTCATCATAAATCGGAGCTTTGGCGGTACGAAAGCGCCGCATTCCCTGCTTGGTTTTGACCGTTTCGTCAAAGATCCCCGCATGCCCCTCATTCATGACGATTTCGTCAGTCTCCACGCAAACATATTCCCCCTTTTCATATTCGGAATAATCAAGATCCCAAATATAAAAATGTCCGCGTCCTCTGACATCGTTACGTTTTTTTCCGCATGCATTGCAAAAACTCTGGTTTACCTCCAGATGTTTGCCTTTATTGTCCTTGATCCAAATAAGAGCATCTGAATTATCGATGATGGATTCAAGATACTTATGTTCAAGATCCCGCTCATGCTTAAGTTCGAGCCCTTGCAACAATGCCGCATAACGATGACAAATTTCTTCAAAATCATCGTCAAGATGCCAGCAGTCAAAACAATGAGCCCAACAGTCTTTGGCAACATGATCCCCCTCTTCCAACAAAAAGATCACAGACTCGTTAAAGATGTTTTTACATGATTTTGCAACATTCTCTTTTTCTTGGAATTTAACAAAACAAAAATCACATATGCCGAGATCTTTTTCTTTGCAGAAAGTTACATTACAGTAAGTCGGCAGAGGAACCTGACGCAAATGTTCAAGCAGCGCAACGTCATCGCCGCATGTTCTTATCCTTATGTTTTTCTTATACATGATGGTTATTCTTGGATCTGCTAAGAAATAATTGTCTTATTTTTGTTGTTGGTTTAAACGAACTTCCAAATCACAGAAATCTTTGAAACACACCGGTTTTGAGAACAAATACCCCTGCATGCAGCAAACTCCGTAAAACCTGATAATTTCAGCCGTACGCTCGTTTTCAATTCCTTCAACGCACACCTTGGCACCAAATACTGATGACAATTCAGTAATTATGCGTACCAAACCGCAGTCACGTTGGTCCTCTTCGATGTTCTTTATAAACTCTCTGTCTATTTTGACTATATCGACGCTTATATGTCTTAAAGTATTGATGGATGAAAAACCAGTTCCGAAGTCATCCATGGCAATACGCACCCCCATAGCACGCAAACCTTTGGTAATTTGCTTTAACTGCTCAAGATCCAACAAACGGCAACGTTCGGTAATTTCTATGCAAAGATTTTTCGGTGAAACCCCAGTTTCCTTAAGAGTCGCAACTACGTCTGCTACGAAATTGCTCTTTTCAAATTGAGAATACGAAGCATTGATGTTGATAATGAAATCAGGATCCATGCGTATAAATTCCTTTGCATCTGTCAAAGCCTGACGCAAGATCCATCTTCCGAGTTTAGGAAACAGATTATCCCGCTCCAATACAGGAATAAAATCATTGGGATGGACCATACCGTACTCATCATTTTGCCAGCGCAACAAAGCTTCCGCCCCCACGATACGTTCGCTTTCAGCATCGACTATCGGCTGATAATGGAGAGAAAAACCGGCAAAATTTTTTGTGATGCAGGCTCGGATCGAGGCAATTTTATCAATGGTGGCTTTTTTATTGGCATCAAGCTTATTGTCAAAGATCACCAAATCCCCGTTTCTGCGTCTTTTGGACTCGTCAAAGCTGTAATTAAGACAAGACAACAGACTTTGTACATCTCCGCCGAAGAAATTGAGGATCAACATTCCGGCCGAGGCAGAAAGGCTCAGCATTTTACCGTCCATCTGCCCGAAATTGGCAAGATCATCGGTAAATTTGGCATATCCTTTGCTAAAACAGTCAACACTGCTTCTGTCACTGACTATGACAAAACGAGAGCCGTCAAAATGATAAAGCTGACAGTTTTCGCATAAAAGATCACGCAAGCGGGCGCCTACTTCCATGATCAGACGATCACCGAACTCATAGCCGTAAACATTGTTGATCTGAGAGAAGGAATTTATTCCCACCATCATGATGAGACAAGGCTGCTCTTTTTGCAACATAAGTTTTAAATCATCGAACAACCCGTACTGATTGCGCAGACCGGTTAAAGGATCCTGCAAGTCGCTGCCGCCTATGTTGGTAATACTTCCGCCGAAATAATGATCTTCGCCGTCTTCATCTGCCAACACCAATCCGCG
>CABQMD010000255.1 GCA_902465145.1 uncultured Succinatimonas sp.
ATCACTGGGTAAGGGTATTGCCGGTGCGTCACTGGCCGCAGTGCTTGAAGCCCGCGGGCTTAAGGTCACCATCATCAAGCTCGATCCTTATATCAACGTCGATCCTGGTACGATGAGTCCTATTCAGCACGGTGAAGTTTTTGTGACTGAAGACGGTGCGGAAACTGATCTGGATCTCGGACATTACGAGCGTTTCATCCATTCGAAGATGTCACGCAAAAACAATTGCACCACCGGCAAGATCTATTCTGAAGTGATTAGAAAAGAGCGTCACGGAGATTATTTGGGTGCCACCATTCAGGTGATCCCTCATATCACCAACGCCATTAAGGAAAAGATCTTGGAAGGTGCCGAAGGTAATGACATTACTTTGGTAGAAATAGGCGGTACCGTAGGTGATATTGAATCTCAGCCTTTTTTGGAAGCTATAAGACAGCTTGCCGTAGAGATAGGTCGTGAGAACGCACTCTTTATGCATCTTACTTTGGTTCCCTATCTTAAGACCTCAGGCGAGGTCAAAACCAAACCTACGCAGCATTCGGTAAAAGAATTGCTGTCCATCGGCATTCAGCCCGATATTCTGGTATTGCGTTCTGAAGTTTCCATTCCTCCGCACGAGCGTCACAAGATCGCCATGTTCTGCAATGTTCCCGAGCGCGCCGTGATCAGCATGCAGGATGTCGATTCCATCTATAAGATCCCCGCCATGCTCAAGAGTCAGTATCTTGATCAGCTGGTGGTGGATCGCTTCGGCTTTAACTGCAAGGAAGCGGATCTTTCCGATTGGGAGCAGGTACTCTACCAGCAGGCCAATACCGTAGGTGAAGTGGTCATCGGTATGGTGGGCAAATATGTTGAATTGCATGATGCCTACAAGTCGGTAAATGAAGCTTTGAAACACGGCGGTCTGAAGAATCGTCTTGCAGTTAAGATCCGTTATATCGATTCTGAAGATGTCGAAGTCAAAGGCGAAGAAGTCTTGCAGGGACTGGATGCGATTTTGGTCCCCGGCGGATTCGGTTCACGCGGTATTGAAGGTAAGATCCGTGCTGCCCGTTATGCGCGCGAGCATAAATTGCCCTACCTCGGTATTTGCCTCGGCATGCAGGTGGCTATCATCGAATATGCCCGTGACATGGCAGGCATGGAAGGGGCCAATTCAACTGAATTCAACCCTGATACAAAATACCCTGTGGTAGGACTTATCACCGAATGGCTTGATGAAGCAGGTCGCGTTGAGAAGCGTTCAGGGGAATCTGATCTTGGCGGTACCATGCGTCTGGGCGGGCAGCTTTGCCATCTGAAACCTGATACTTTGGTTCGTAAGCTCTATGGGCAGGACGATATAGTCGAACGTCATCGTCACCGCTATGAAGTTAACAATAATCTTATCGGAGCTTTGGAGAAGGCCGGACTGAAGATTGCCGGACTTTCTACCGACAACAAGCTGGTCGAATGCATAGAATTGCCTGATCATCCTTGGTATATAGGTGTGCAGTTCCATCCTGAGTTCACTTCAAATCCGCGTTCCGGACATCCCCTGTTTATAGGCTTTATTAAAGCGGCCAAAGAATATCAGGATAGTCAACGTTAAAACGCTCCCCCGGAAACGATCCGGGGGATTTCTTGTCGAACTCTGCGTATTGCATATGAAGTTTCTGTCGCTGGTTATGATTGTGATCATAGGATGTTTATCCTATGATTTGTGGTTTGGTCGCAACGGCATTGCTCAGTACCGTACGGTATCAGTGCAGGTTAAAGAGGCCAGACTTAAGGCGGAGAAACTTATGTTGCGCAATCAGGCGGTGCAGGATGAGATCGCCGATCTCAATCAGGGTATGCTGACCGTTGAAGAATTGGCCCGCGATGAGTTGGGTATGATCAAACAGGGTGAAACCTTTTATCGAGTGATTGAGCCAATACCTGCAACTTCCTCTAAAAGGTGATCCCTAAAGGAAATGCCAAGTCGTAATGACCAAGCTAATTGATGCGGTGATCCCCGCAGCAGGCGTCGGCAGACGCATGGGAGCGGCGCTTCCCAAACAGTATCTTAAATTGGGTCGTATTACTGTGCTTGAGCGCAGTTGTGCGATTTTTCTGAACGATCCCTCAATTGAACATGTCATCGTGGCATTAAGTCCGGATGATGATGTATTTGATGCTTTATCTTTGGCAAAGCATCCGAAGATAATCAAAGCACCAGGAGGCAAAGAACGTTGTGACAGCGTGCGCAATGCACTTTCGCTAAGCAGTGCCGATT
>CABQMD010000256.1 GCA_902465145.1 uncultured Succinatimonas sp.
TGACTGCCGGGGCGGAAAAATCATAAAAATCGCCTGCAGGAGAAGGACTTTCTGCATTTAAGATCTCTCCTGCATGATCGGTTCCTGCAGGACGCATGAAACAACAGTCGGATGCAGGAGCACCTTCTTTTAACAGGATCTGTTGCACGTGTTCGTTGTTAAAACTTTCTGCCACGCGGTTGAGAGTCATATAGATCTCGCGATCGTCGGCGTTATTCTGTCTTAAATACTGCCGCGGGATGAAATTGGATCCTAAAAATACCACTACTGAAGGTTTCGGCAGTCTTGCAAGTTTGGACAGCTTTGAGATCACGGCGTGAATGGTGAGTTCTTCACTTAAGTGTTCATTGCGGCAACGTTCCAACAGCTTTTCCATATCAGCATTCAGATCGCCGCGATAACGTCGTGAGGCCCTGTAGAGTCCGAGTAGGAAAGCACTTCGGCATCGCGCATGCGCGGTTTGAATTCTTCGTGTCTGCGACTTTGGTACAAGGATTGCCTGGTTTCTATGCTGAGGCAACTTTCTTCAAGGGATTGTGCGGCAATCACTTTCATCTTTTCTATTGCCGTAGCAAAATTTATTCTGGCAAAAGGCAGATCAAAAGTGATGATGGCCGCCTCCTGCGTACCGTCACTTAGGCGATGCGGGAACATGAGTCCGCGCAACACCGGTACATAAGGAGTTTCGTTTTGCAAACTGCAAAAATCGCAACTTAATTCGGTTTTTTCAATAATATGTGCGGCAGTTTGTGCAGGTGAGAAGCCCTGAAAAGGATGATGTTTGTCAGCTTCCTGACCCAGGATGTAAAAGCCAAGTTCACAAAGGCCTGAGTTTGAAACGTAAAGTTTTAAGGTATTGTCCTCTTCTTGATTTTCCTCAGGTCTGAAAGTTACTGAAAGTTTTAAATCCAGAGCATGATCGTTTATTAGTGAGCTTAAGTAAGGCAAACATTCGCGTATACCGCTGCTACCGTTCATACATTGGGTAGTGCAGACAAAGAGCAGATTGAACGGCAGATCCTGCAGATTGTCAGACACTTCTTTTACCATAGTGATCAACGTTCCGGCAGCGGCTTTGCATTCAAAAGATCCCAAACCGTAGACGGTATTGTCGTAACTTAACTGGGTTTGACGGCGGCTTTTGATTTTAAAGTAGGTACGTAATTTTTCCTTCAATTCGTCCGATTTGAAGGCATATGGTTTAAGCACTCCGTATTCGTCATTCCCAGAGGTGTCGCAGTGGCATAGCAGGCAGACGGTATCGCTGATGTTTTCATCGGCACATTTTACAAGTGCACATATGGAGTGATGTACGCCGTCTTGGTGGGGAACGTAGATGAGATTATCCGGGTTTTCTTTAAAGTAACCGGTGTCTTTAAGCGATCTCCATACTGCTTCTGCAATATCGGCCTCACCTTTAGTAGTGGTGACCGACGGAATGGAAATGAGCCATTTGGTCAAAGCCACGGCTTCGTCTTTGAAGTTGATGAACTCGAACAATTTACGTTTCCTTGGATGTGCGGTGGGTTAAAGTTAAATCACGCACAAAACAAAAGCGCGCTAGCGCTTTTGTACATGATCACTGACGGCGCATGGCCAAACTATCTTTATACAGATCAGATTTTAAAACCTTTACCGTGCTTTGGAATTTTTGTCGCCGCTCTGCTACTAAAGATTGTGACCCTGCAGGCAGATCTACTTTCAAAGGATCGACACTGCGATCGTTGATGCGGATCTCATAGTGAAGGTGAGGTCCGGTAGAGCGACCGGTATTTCCGGATTTTGCGATCTGCTGTCCCAAATGCACGCGTTGTCCTTTGCTTACATTAAGTTTGGACAGATGCATGTAAACCGTCGAATATGCACCCATATGTTTGATGATGATGGTATATCCGCCGCCGCGCATGAAGCCTGCGTAGGTAACTATGCCGTCTGACGGCGCAAAAACCGACGTACCTATAGGCATACGCAGATCGATGCCGTTATGCGGTGAGATCTTGCGGCGTACCGGGTTGAAACGGCGTGGATTGAAAGGTGAACTTACCTGTAAATTGCCGTTTACCGGGAAACGTCGGAATACGCCGGTGGTGGGTTTGTAGCCGTGTTCTTCGTACAAGGTACCGGTATCAGGATGACGGAAAAGACTTACCTTGCCGTTACGGGAGGTGTTGAATTCAAGGGCTGTGATGGATGAGGAGGTGCCGATGTGACTGAACAGGACGCGGAAGGTATCTCCTGTTGCAAGATGATTTAAATTG
>CABQMD010000257.1 GCA_902465145.1 uncultured Succinatimonas sp.
TACCGACGGTTCTAAAGGAATGAAAGGCTCCATTGCCAAAGCACAAGAACTGCAGGCTGCCACTCCTAATTCTTGGATCCCCAATCAATTTGATAACCCTTCCAACGTCAACATACATTACAAAACCACAGGTCCTGAAATCTGGAAAGATACTAACGGTGCAGTCGACATCCTCGTAGGAGGGGTAGGTACAGGCGGAACCGTATCAGGTGCCGGACATTATTTAAAAGAACAAAAATCATCAGTAAAAGTGATTGCTGTTGAACCTTCTGCATCACCGGTACTTTCTGGCGGGAAAGCAGGTCCCCATAAAATTCAGGGTATAGGTCCAGGGTTTGAAGCAGGCAATGTTAAACGCGAATATATAGATGAAATTGTCACCGTAAGTGATGATGATGCGCTTAACATCGGCAGAGAAATAGCACATTCAGAAGGTGTCTTCTTGGGGATTTCAGGAGGGGCTGCCATAGCTGCAGCTATCAACGTTGCCAAACGTCCTGAAAACGCAGGTAAGAATATAGTGGTTGTGATCCCTGACAGCGGCGATCGTTATCTGTCAACGGCTCTTTATAAACAGGACTAACTTAACTTTATGAAAAAACCGCATCAAACTTTCATTTTGGCGATGCGGTTTTTTTAACGCAGTATTATTTCTTTTTTTCAAGTGCATACAGCATACAAACCGATTTGCCGCCTTCAACAAAACCGGTACGCAAAGTAAGACGTTTTACTTTGTCAATGGAATTAGAAGTGATGATCACTGGTGTGGTGGCATTAAAACCTTCATGGCGGATCAGATCCAAATCGAACTTACATACAGGCTGTCCCACTTCAACTTCCTGTCCTTTATATACCAAAGGAGTAAATCCTTTTCCTTCAAGCTTTACCGTGTCAATACCTATATGAACTAAGATCTCCGTACCGTCATAAGCTGTAATGCCGTAGGAATGATTAGTAGGAGCTATCATACTGATCACTCCCGATACCGGCGCGACTACTTCTCCGTTTCCCGGGATAATTGCCACTCCGTCGCCTACCACTTTTCCTGAGAAAATGGGATCTTCTGTATCGGAAAGAGCAATCACCTTACCGCTTAAAGGTGCAATTACCGGATAAAAATCACTTTTATTAAAAAACATCACAACCTCGCATCGAAAGCATACTCACATGCAGTTAAACGCTAAGGGGAAATACCCCGCCACCATAGATTGTAACAGAATGTTTTTGCTTGTATTGAAAGATTATTGCATTTTATCGATTTTATCCTTCGATTTATTTGCATAAAATTTCATTTTTTTTACATAAAGTGCATTTTAATCATGCAAAATGAGAACTTCCGCAAGCTTTGCAAACGGTTACGACTTTATACTTTTCTCATGTACAAAGGGTTGTATGTTTATTTCATCAGCCTTTAATAAACTGCTTTTAAAACTTAACCGGACTTATTTGTCATGACTGATTACAAAAAACTGATCACACAAGGTGATGCGGTACTTGGCATCGAACTTGGTTCTACCAGAATAAAAGGAGTGCTTATCGACCCAGCGGACGGAACGGTATTGGCATCAGGATCCCACGGATGGGAAAACAGACTTGAAAACGGGATCTGGACCTACCATATCGATGAAGTTTGGGCCGGTGTACAGGACACTTATGCCGATCTTAAGAAAAACACTCAGGAAAAATACGGCGTCAGAATAACCAAGCTCGCTGCCATCGGCTTTTCTGCCATGATGCACGGATATTTGGCTTTTGACAAAACAGGCAAACTACTTGCGCCGTTCCGCACTTGGCGCAACACTCTCTGCCGCGACAGCTCGGCTAAACTTACCGAACTTTTCAATTTCAACATTCCTGAAAGATGGAGTATTGCGCACCTCTATCAATCCATTCTGAATAAAGAAGATCACGTAAAAGATGTGGACTTCTTTACCACGCTCGCAGGATACATTCACTGGAAACTTACCGGTGAGCGCGTTCTGGGGGTAGGCGATGCTGCAGGCATGTTCCCCATAGATTCAGAAAGCGGAAGTTACCGTCAGGATCTCATCAAAAAATTCAATGAACTGGTAGCCCCGAACGGATACAGCTGGAAACTTGAAAACCTCCTGCCTAAAGTTTTATCCGCAGGAGAAAATGCCGGCTTCTTAACTGAAGAAGGCGCAAAGTTGCTCGATCCGTCAGGAGATCTTGAGCAAGGGATCCCGCTTGCTCCGCCAGAAGGTGATGCTGGCACCGGCATGGTGGCCACCAA
>CABQMD010000258.1 GCA_902465145.1 uncultured Succinatimonas sp.
TAATAATCAAGAAAAAAATAAAAAAAATTTCTATATATAACAATATATAGCTTAATTTTCTCTCAAACGGTAAAAAAATTTACATTTTTTAAAACGGCACAGCTGTGAGCTGTTACGGCGTTATCTTGCGCAATTGCGGTCGTTTGAGCTCCTTTGGAGCAAAATACAGTAATATCGCAGCGCATGACAGTAACATCAGACCTCCTGACAAAAACAGAGCCCACATGCCGAAAGTTGCGGCAATAAAACCTCCCAACAGGGGACCACTTCCGGCTCCGCCTTCCTGAAAAGAATAAAGCAAACCAAAAGCCGTAGCTCGTTCGCGCGGTACCGTAACCTGAATCAACAGCGCATTGATCATAGGAACAATGCCAGCAAGACACATTCCGCTTAAGAATTCAAGAAAGGCAAAAGGAAGGAGGGTATTTGGCAGTGCAAGCATTGCGTAAAACATACCTGCACTGAACATTGCGGCAATCAAACAGACTAAAAATCCGCGTCTTTGTCCTAGGACTCCCCACCAAGGTGAAGCTAAGGCTCCTGAGATCCCTTGCAAAGAAAAAACTACTCCTGAAAGGACGATACCGGCACCAAGATCTTGCGAAAGATCGTTGACGTAAGGAGTGAGCACCGAGGCTTGAAGCATGAGTATGAGAAAAGAGACGGTGGCGATCACGAGTACTGATAGAATGGCTTTGTTGCCAAGTATGGAGCCCAAGCGTACGCGTTCTTGTGAAAAATCCGGCTGATGAGGATGTTCCGGTTCATGAATAAAAATAAGACTTAAGAAGGTTACTGCAGAGAGAGCACAGGTTGTGATGACGAAGGTATAACGTACGCTTAAGTACTGGGCAATCATTCCTCCTGCCAACGGACCTACTACGCTGCCTAAGACGTTCATACTCTGCAAAATCCCCATAGCAAGTCCGGTCTTTTCTTTGGGTACGGTTTCCGATGCCATGGCTAAAATCACCGGAGTTATGCCGCAAGCAAATCCCATGAAGGCTCTTGCAAGAAAGAGTTGCAAAGGAGTGGTTACGAATATGCATATGCAATAGGCAACAGCCAGCATGGAACTTGCACGCAACAGCATGAGCTTGCGTCCGAAACGATCGGCAATGCGACCCCATAAAGGCGAGAGCAGGCATGAGAATACAAATTGGATCGAAAAGCAGGCTGACGACCAAAAAGTAAGATCCTCTTTAGCACATCCTAGATCATTGGCAAGATATACCGGCAAAAAAGGAAACATCAGCGTGTAGCTTCCTGACATGAGCAACCAGTCCAGGGAAAAAACGGTCAACGCGGTTTTCCAGTTACGCATGACATTATCCTCATTTCACCTTAAAATCCACGGCGGATTTTAGCAGAATGCGTATAACTCAAATTGCCTTAAAACATTTGAATTTGCAGTTTGCTGTTTTAAACTTCAGAAAACTTTTTATGCCTTGAAAATAAGGAGCCTTGTATGCCGTTAAATCCTGATGATCTTTGGTACAAAAACAGCAAAAAGGCGAAATTATTTCTGCCGTTACTGTGGCCATTGTCCTTATTATTTGGATTGTTGACAGCTTTAAGACGTTTTTTATACCGTCAAGGGATGATTAAATCTGAAAGTATCGACGCTTCGGTGATCATTGTAGGCGGGATCACAGTAGGCGGCAGCGGCAAGACGCCGCTTAGCATTGCTCTTTTGAAAAAGTTAAAATCCATGGGATATAACCCAGGGCTAGTCTCAAGAGGATATAAAGGAAAAAGCGACATTTATCCTCTTTTGGTAACGCAGGATACCCAAGCAACTCTCTGCGGCGACGAACCTTTGCTTATAAAAAAAAGTGTTCTTGATGATGCTTTGGTGGCAGTTGATCCTGACAGAGTACGCGGTGCAAAAGCCCTATGTGACAAAGGATGCGACGTTATATTGTCAGACGACGGTATGCAGCATTATTCGTTAAGGCGTGATGCTGAGATCGTCGTCTTGGACGGACAGCGTCTTTTGGGTAACGGTTTTTTATTACCGGCAGGACCTCTTCGGGAAGGAAAGTGGCGTCTTAAAACTTGTGACATGGTAGTGTGCAACGGCGGAAACAAGCTGCCTCAGGGAGCATACAGAATGGATCTTGATCCAGTTTATCCGCAACCTTTGAATAAAAATACGCCTCCTTTAAAAAAGGGGTGCATGGTATGGGTATTGGCAGGAATTGGTAACCCGAACAGAGTAAGGAACAGCGTA
>CABQMD010000259.1 GCA_902465145.1 uncultured Succinatimonas sp.
CACGGTCAGAAAATGCTTCCCGCTAAATTTAGGCGGATTCAGCCTGAATTTGTCGATTTTTTGAATTTGAATATGAATTTTCAAAAGGTTAAATGTTCGGAAATTTTGCTTTAAAGCGTGAACTACTTCAAATTTTTGACGGACGGTCTGGCTTTTTTTCTTCTGGTGTTAGGGCACAGATCTAAAAATCATTGACTTGACGAAAGAAAAAAGCCTGACAGAGTCAGGCTGATTTTTAACGTTTCACATTCAGTTTCCAAAAGAAGCTGTGATCACTTTGCGGGTATTTTCTGCCGGTACAGTAAGATTCAGCTTGTCATAATCGTCAGCCAAAAGATGTAAGGCTTTATCAAGCCATTTGGTATCACGATAGGAGTAAATGATGCTTTGGCAGTGACGTGCTGACGAGAGATAAGCTCCGCGTTCGCGATAATACTCTGCAATTCGATATTCACGTTCTGCCAACTGATCTTTCATGAAAAGAATGCGCTGACGTGCATCGTTGACGTAAGGTGAATCAGGATAACTTTGCATGAAGTCCGAGAAGATTTTTATAGCTTCGTAATATGCTTTCGGATCTTTTTGTGCGCGGTTTAATCCTATGAACTCCTGAATGAGATTACCGCGTTTTTGCATGGCGATCAGTCCCTTCATATATGCTACGTAATCGGCATATATGGAAGTAGGATTGATGCGCTGATAACGATTGACGGCTGCTTCTGCAAGTTCGGTTTCGCGACTTTTGTAATATACGTAAATAAGATCAAGCTGTACCTGATCGGTATATTCACCAAAAGGATAGCGTGTATCCAAAGCCTCCAAATATTGACGGGCTTTGGAGTAATTGCTGTCAGCCATACTGGCCTTCGCTGTTTGGTAAAGCGAAGACGCCGACAGATCCGGAACTTTGTCCTTATTGACGCTTTCTGCGTCGGAGTGACAACCAGAGATTGCTATTGCACAGGCGCAAATTGCGCTTAAAAAGAATTTGTTCAGCATCGTAGTGTGACTGCTATTCTCAAAATAACCAAAAAGCCTTGGTACTATAATACCCCAGTTTAACAGATTTACGGGGTCGCAATGCGACCATAACCTGAGGACCTATATACATATGACTAAGATCCTTACTTTTTGTGTGACCGATGAATTTCACGGTAAAAGGCTGGATGCAACCTTGTCAGCACTTTATCCCGACCGCTCGCGTTCCGTGATCACACAGTTTATTCAAAACGGTATGGTCGAACTTGACGGAAAAAAAGTTATTAAGCCGAGTTTTAAAGTAAGTTCAGGACAAAACGCAAAACTTGAGATCCCTGAAGAAAATGCGGTGGAAGCCAAACCTCAGGATCTTCCTTTGGATGTGGTGTACGAAGATGATGATCTCATCGTCATAAATAAACCGTCAGGGTTTGTGGTTCATCCCGGTGCCGGAGTTCCCGACGGAACGGTGATGAATGCGGTATTGTTCCGGTATCCGCAAACGGCCGCATTGCCCAGAGCCGGGATCGTGCATCGTCTTGACAAGGATACGTCTGGTTTGATGGTTATAGCTCTTTCGCAGTTGGCTCAAATTAAGTTGACCAGAGCCATCAGCAAACACAATGTCGTGCGTGAGTATGAGGCTGTGGCAGAAGGACTTATTACTGCAGGCGGAACTATTGAAGGAGACATAGCCCGCGATCCTTCAAATCGTACCCGTATGGCAGTTGTTCCCGACGGAATGGGAAGAGAAGCTGTGACTCATTATCGCGTGATGGAGCAGTTCAGAGCTCATACCCTTTTAAGGTTGCGGCTTGAAACCGGCAGAACCCATCAAATCCGTGTACATCTTGCAAGTATCGATCATCCACTTATAGGAGATCCCCAGTATGGCCGCGGTTTAAGAATTTTAAAGGGATCTTCTGATGCCTTTGCCAATACCTTGCGTTCTTTCAGACGTCAGGCCTTGCATGCAGCTCATATTGAGTTCAAACACCCTGCAAGCGGAGAAAATTTGAGTTTTGATGCTCCCCGTCCTAAAGACTTTGAAGATCTCATAGAAGCTTTGCGTCAGGACAAAAAAGATCATCCCGATGAATATTGATTGTATTGAACGCATTCCTTGTTTTAAAAATTCCGATGCCGCGTTCAGTCTGCGCAGAGGCGGCGAAAGTACCGGCAATTATGCTTACTTAAACTTAGGTGATCATGTTGGTGATGATCCGCTTCTTGTTAAGAAAA
>CABQMD010000260.1 GCA_902465145.1 uncultured Succinatimonas sp.
CGAACAAAAAGCAAAACAGTTGTGTCTAGCGTCTGCAAATTCTTTTTTGATGGTTTCGACAAACTCCTTGCAGGCGTCGTTACCCTTACAGTGAGCCGTTGAAGTAATGAACCTGCTTTTTTTTACCACCAGTTCACTGCGATGGAGCTCCGTATTTTTTAAAGCCGGGATCATATAACCGCAGATAGGATTTTGCGTTTTTTTAGCCATCACTTCTTCCTTTCCAAAACTTTAAGTAACGATCCCATTTTCACATCCTGAGAGATCAAAAGTCCAAGCGTGATCAGGATCATGCCGCTTACGGTATAGAAGGTAACGGGTTCGTCTATCAGAAAATAAGCAAATATCGCAGTGATCACCGGCTGTCCGTAAAGATAGACGTTGGTTTTGATAGGACCTATGGTGTGCAACGCTTCATTCCATGAAGCAAATCCTACGGAGCTGCATAATACTGACAAAAACAGCAGATTCCATAAGATCTCAGGCTTAACCAGGCTCTCCGCCTTAAGCTCAAAGCCCTGAAACAGCATCAGAGGCAGGCATAAAAGCACGCCGTAGAAAAAAAGGATCTGCGTACATTTTGCAACCGACGGTTCCTGCACATAAATTTTGCGCACGAACAGATTGTAAAAGGCCCAGCTTACAGCGGCCATCACGGAAAAAAGATCTCCTAAAGGATTGAGGCTTAACTGTAAAGAATTCCAAGACAGGCAGGCGATCCCGGCAAAGGCTACGACAAACCCCGTCCAAAAGCTGCAGGAAAGCCTTTTGCTGTCTCCGCATATTCGGTCCACTATACCTACAAACAGGGGAGCTGACGAAACGATAAGCGAAACGTTAGCAGCCGGTGCATAAGTGAGCGCCCCGTTTTCCAGCATAAAATAAAAGGTGATCCCGAAAAAAGCAGCAGAAGCGGCATAAAGATTCAGTTTCAAACTGGGATAAAGCCTGAAAGATCGCATAAAGACGGTGAAAGCTATAAAAGCTATCAAAAAACGGTCAAACAGCAATTCAAGCGGAGTCAGATCTTCCAAGATCACCTTGGAGGATACGAAGGTGATCCCCCAGATAAACACCGTGAACACGGCACAAGCGTGTCCCATTAAAGATTTGTTCAATTAACTCCCCTCCGACATGAATGCTGAGGATCTTTTTTAAACAACAATATGTAAGTTTTCATTAAAGTCTGAAGTTTTGAATTTTACGCTTGTCTTTTGAAAATTAACCGCAATTTGCTAAATATGATCGCCAGCACTTGTCTCAAAATAAGCTCAAATAACAAGAAACTTTCAATAATTCTGATGAAACAGAATCTGGTAATGATGATGCCTGCAACTTTTCTGCCCTACTTTGGTTTAATTCATTTTCAAAACAAATAACCCGCCCATCAGTGACTGCCTTTGTGCTATATTTTTAAATCGGACTATCTTTCTAAAATAGATATTGCCCGAACAATCGAATTTTTAACTACATTTCAGAGAAAATCATGACCAATTGCACAGCATGTTGCGAAAAAGGCGATGAGAAAAAACGCCTGCGCATTGCCATTCAGAAATCCGGACGTCTTACCGATGAGACCGAAAAGCTCTTTAGAGCCAGCGGCATCAAATTTAACGAAAGCCGTGACCATCTGCTTGCCCATGCTGAGAACCTTCCTATCGATATCCTGCGAGTAAGAGACGACGATATTCCTGGACTGGTTATGGATCACGTAGTTGATCTTGGCATAGTAGGTCAGAACGTTCTTGAAGAGACGGCCATGCAGCGCAGCGTAGACGGCCTTGATACCGGCTACCAGCAGATCATGGTGATGAATTACGGCGACTGCCGCTTAAGCGTTGCCATTCCTCAGGAACTTGAGTGGCACGGCTTAAAAGATCTCGAAGGGAAAAAAATCGCCACCACCTACCCTTTCCTCCTGCGCAGAGTTTTGAAGTCTCAGGGCATAAATTACAAAGCCGTATTGTTAAACGGCTCGGTTGAGGTTGCCCCGCGTGCAGGCTTGGCCGATGCCATCTGCGATCTCGTATGTACCGGTGCCACCTTGCAGTCAAACGGTCTGCGCGAGGTTGAGACCGTCTATACCTCAAAAGCCGTGCTCATCTGCCGCGATCAGCCGCTTTATCCTGAAAAGCAGAAACTGCTTGATCTCTTGGTACAGCGCTTCCACGGGATCATGGCCGCAGTTGAAAGCAAATACATCA
>CABQMD010000261.1 GCA_902465145.1 uncultured Succinatimonas sp.
ACACTTAACTATATGTTTTAAACAAAAAAAACAAATTAATACAAAATAATCCAATCTATTTAACAAGGCAGAATTTGCCACAAAAAAATCGCGTAAACGCGATTTTCTACCTGCATAATTTTAAGTGTCCATAGTCAAACATTAACTGCTTTGCCCGAGTCTTAACGTAGCCTGAAGCATACTCTTGGCATTTGAAGCTACTTGCACAGCCGTTTGATAATTACGACTGGCACTGATCATGTCAGTCATTTCCTCAACCGGATTGACATTAGGACGATAAATATATCCTTCGTCATCAGCAAGAGGATGATTAGGATTGTACTCTCGTATGGCAGGAGCATCGGACTCGACTATACCTTTTAAAGCCACACCTATACCATAAGGCTCACCGCTTTTAGGATCGACTGCTTCACCTTGCTCTTGGTTCAAACGCATTGCCTCGTCCATAGCAGCAGCAAATAACGGACGACGTGCTTTATAAACGGTATCAATACTTGAACTTACCGCCTCAGCATTTGCTAGATTGGAGGCAGTAGCATTCAAGCGAACCGATTCGGCATTCATAGCCGTACCTGCAATATCTAAGATTCTAAATACGCTCATAAAATACTCCAGCCAACGATTAAGTATTGGACTTTAAAGCAGACATCAGTTTAGTAATACGTGAATTTAAAAAAGTAAGCGAAGCCTGATATTCAAGAGAATTTTGCATATAGTTCATACGCTCGGTATTCGTTTCAACGGTATTGCCATTACCGGTATCAGCCTGATACGGATTTCGAAACTTAAGAGTAAGCTCGGGATCATCACCTAATGCACTTACATCAAGGTGTCTGTCATCGGTTTTGACCATTTGTTCTTCAACGGCAGGTCTCTCTTTTATCATTGAACGTCCGCTTGCCTGAGATAACGCTTGCGAAAAATCCAGATCGCGGGCTTTATATCCCGGAGTTTCGGCATTGGCAAGATTGCCTGCCAAAACTTCAGCGCGTTTATTGCGTACATCCATGGTGTACTGGTGTATTCCAAATACTTTGTCAAAAGAAACCGACATATACGCTCCATCCGACGTCAAAAAAAATGCTCCCGCCGTTTTATTACGACAAGAGCAATTTATATGCCATAAATTTTAAGTTCGCAGTTTGTAAATGATCCCAGGATGGCAACGTATCATTTCAAACTTATCGTCTATACCGGCTACGGTCTCAGTAGCTCCTAAAATTAAATATCCTCCAGGATTTAAACAATAGAGGAATTTTTTTAAAATTTGACGTTTGACATCATTGTTGAAATATATGAGAACATTACGACAGAAAATCACATCAAAACGTCCCATAAGCGCATATGATCCCAAAAGATTCAGCGGCCGGAATTCCACCATGCGCGA
The DNA here is from genome assembly GCA_902465145.1 of uncultured Succinatimonas sp. GTDB lineage: Bacteria > Pseudomonadota > Gammaproteobacteria > Enterobacterales > Succinivibrionaceae > Succinivibrio. The sequence goes on from CABQMD010000261.1 coordinate 1,388, forward strand.
AACTCTGGGATCTATACGCATCAAGTTGGGATTGTGCGTAGGTTTGAAAAATTTTGCACGACGCTCCGCAGTCAGTCCGCGCGACAGAGCATGTGCGTCGTATAAGCCTTCACGACAACGTTGCAACATTTCAGCGGACAGATCAGTTCCGATGATCTTTACTAAAGACGGATCCACATGAATCATCCGCCCCATCATTTCCAAAATGGTAATGGCAATGGAAAAAGGTTCCTGTCCTGAGGAACAGGCGGCCGACCAAATACGCACTTCCCTGTCGATGCCGCGCATTACCAAATCAGGAACGATCACGTTCTGCAATGCAAGATAGGGATACGTATCACGAAACCACAGGGTTTCGTTGGTGGTCATGGCATCGATAACATCTTCGGTAAGAGAACGATTAGTCTCGTCCATACAACGGGTTACCAATGTATCCACGCTGTCGCAATGAAAACGGCTTAGCAGAGGCGACAGTCTTGATGAAACCAGATATTGTTTGCCGTCTGCCAAGACTATGCCGCTTTTTTCCTGCAAATAAGCGGTAAAACGCCTGAAAGCCATATCGCTTACATGACTTTCGGCAAAGGTAGGACGTTTTGCCTGCGGAACTACATCAGGGTTACGAGGAAAATTTACCCGCGAGGACGCCTGACGAACTAACTCATCCACAGGACGACCGATATTGCGCAATCTGTCAGACATACCTGAACTGACTGCAGACGAAAAAAGCTTTACCTTAGCATTATCTGCAGTATTACTGACTACCAGACGCTCAGATTTGTTTTTCTCAGCAACA
>CABQMD010000262.1 GCA_902465145.1 uncultured Succinatimonas sp.
AACTTGCAGTTTTCTCTTGTGAATTAAAAGAAGTTTGGGAGAAAAGTCAAAAGAAATTCAAAATCGTGACTGCAGAATCGCTTACAGGCGGAATGATTGCATCAGCCATTTCAATGGCTCCAGGAAGTTCTCGTTATTTTGATCGTAGTTTTGTTGTATATAACAATGAAGCCAAGCATGAGATGTTGGGGATAAATAAGAATGTGTTTGACCAGTATACGGAAGTAAGCGGTCAATGCGTCATGGAAATGGCTTGTGGAGCATTGGATAATTCGCATGCGGATTTGGCTGTCAGTGTATCTGGGGTAGCCGGACCTGATTTGGGAGGAGACGGTCATCCTGTAGGTACTGTTTGGATCGGTGCATGTATAAAGGGAAGATCTCCTGCATGTTTATGCAAACACTTTGCAGGAAATCGTGAAGAGATCAGATTGCTGACAGTGGACAGTGCTTTTAATTTATTGAAAAATATTATATTGACAGAGCAGTACCCTTCAGATTATTTGTTAAAAGAGCAGTTTCAAGACTATTAAAACTGTCCTCGTTTTTTACGGGCAAAAGCTCCCGATATTGCAGGAGTAAAAGAACCTGCAATCAGATCGCATGCAGCTCCAGTGCAGGTATTCAGTTTTAATGGATGTGCATGCGTGAAGCTGTATGCAAACCAGGCAAAACTCAATGCTTCAAGAAAATCAGGATCAGCTCCGTATGAAGCACAGTCGACGCATTCTATTCCGATTTTTTGACATCTTAAGGCAAGATTTTTGCGGATCAGCGGATTTTTGGCCCCGCCTCCGCATAAAACCAGGGTGCTCTTAAAAAGTTCAGGATAAGTCTGACATTGTTTCTTTATTGCGTCAAAGGCCGAACGCACGGTAAGTTCTGTTAAAGATGCCATGAGATCCGGAATGCTTAATTTTTTCTCATCTGAAAGTAACAATTCAACATTTAAGAATTCTTCATTAAAAAGCTCACGTCCGGTGGATTTAGGCGGTGTTTTGGAAAAATAAGTGTGGGAAAGCCAGCGATTTAACAAATTTTGCTGAATCTTTCCGGTGTTTGCACATTGGGCGTTGTGATCATAAGGTTTGCCTAAATATTTTCTTGCACACAAGTCAAGAAGAGTATCGGCAGGTCCGGTATCAAAACCGCAGAGTAAAGCTCCTTCTTCAGAGATTGCAGTCAAGTTGGCGATCCCGCCTAAGTTCAAAATTAAACATGCTTTTTGTTCACGATGAAAGAATCCTGCATTAAACGCTGGAGTAAGCGGCGCTCCTTCTCCGCCTGCGCAAAGATCAGCTGCGCGAAAATCACTTATTACGTCGATGCCGGTTAAATAAGCAAGTTTTGCAGGAGAATTTAATTGCACGGAAAATCCTTGTTCAGGACAATGCCTGACCGTTTGTCCGTGGGATCCTATTGCGATAATATTTTTTGCTGCAACAGAACTTTTATGCAAAAGGTCGCTTACAACCTTTGCCTGAATTTTAGCCAGCATAATGCCGGCAAGTTGCATTTTCTCAAGTTCATTGTTGCTGCATTGACAAAGCCCGTTGAGTATTTTTTTTTCTTCAGGAGAGAAAGGACGGCTTGCGGTAGCCAGAGTCTTACAGTTTCCGTCGCTAAAATCTGCTAAACACCCGTCCATGGCATCAATGCTGGTACCCGACATGAGCCCTATAAAATAATCTTTTGTTTCAGACATGGTAAAACCTCCGGTTTTGACAAGACGGGCATTGATGCATAGCAGAGCTTTGTATGCGATAATCTTGGGATCATACCAATTAAAGACACATGACGCTTGACGTCAATTGTATTTTGATTTGCTAATACGGAGTACCAGATGGCAGATATTGAGAGCGCGTTGCGCGAAATAGCACGCGGCGCAGAGGAGATCATTCCGCTTGATGAGCTGAAAAAGAAATTAGAGAGTGGCAGACAGCTTACGATTAAGCTTGGTATGGATCCTACGGCTCCTGATATTCATTTGGGTCATACCGTTATTTTGAATAAATTGCGCACTTTCCAAAAACTTGGTCATAAAATTGTGCTGATCATAGGTGATTTTACGGCCTCCATAGGCGATCCTTCTGGGAAAAACGCTACGCGTCCTGAGCTTCCCCGTGAAAAAATCGAGGAAAATGCCAAAACCTACAAGGAGCAGGTATTCAAGATTT
>CABQMD010000263.1 GCA_902465145.1 uncultured Succinatimonas sp.
CTTTTTTTCCTGAACGTTTACCTGCTCGGTTGCAGTCTCGGTTTTTAAGCCGTCTGCTCCGGTATCGGTATAACTGAAACTGCCTTTTTGCACCTCTTTAGCCGTTTCTTTTAAAGATGCCGAACTTGAAACAATACGGACCTTACCCAGTCCTCCCGTATTTTCCAATACCTGATCGGCCTCCGAATCTTTATTAAGGCGACGATTGGTACTTTTGCCGGAAAACCACAATCCGTGGATCACAAAAGCGATCACCGCCAAAGCTCCTACTATTAGAATGATCGCACTGGAATCATTGAGCGACATGCAACCTCCGCGTCTGCCCCACAGAATAGAGTATCATTATCAAAGGGGAGAACATACCTGCCCCTTTCGGACTATATATTCTACATTCAATTTTTTCTTTCGCATGGACAAGACCGAAATCCATCTTCACAATCGCCTGCAAAGAAACATGCGGAGCTAATATGCACGACAAGACTCCTCAATCCGTTCTTCATCTTAGCGATGCCTTCTCCTGTCTTGCAGAAGGTCTGACTCTGGCTTTTTCCAAACAATGCCGCGCCTATGTGATCATTCCTGTACTGGTAAACCTGCTGTTACTGACGTTAGGCGGTTACACTGCTTTTTGCTTGGTTAAAAACGTCATTTTTTCGTGGGTTGAAAGTCTGCCTGACTACCTGATGTTCTTAGCCTACGCAGTTTCGGTAATTGCCGCACTCATGATCGTATTCGTATGCTGTTATTTCTTCTCGACAATAGCCTCGATCATCGCCTCCCCTTTTTACGGACTGCTTGCAGACAAAGCAGAAATGGCCATACGCGGAACCTGCTCTGATGATTCGGGGTTATATGATGTGATCCGCGATATTCCCCGCTGTTTAAAACGTGAACTGCACAAACAGATCTTTTTCCTGCCTCGCGCGCTTTTATGCCTCATCATCTCCTTAATTCCGGGGATAAATCTCATTTCTCCAGTTCCCTGGTTTTTCCTTGGATCTTGGATGGGATGCCTTCAGTACGTCGACTACGCATATGACAATCATAAAATACCGTTTGCAAAGATGAAAGCTGACTTAAAAAAAGAATGTATACCCACCTTTGTCATAGGGGCTGTGATTGCACTTGGAACAGCCGTCCCTTTGATAAATATAATTATTCCTCCTGCCGCAGTCTGCGCCGGTACACGTTATTACGTCATGTTACAAAAAGACGGATGCGATATTCTCAAAAACTAAGGAGCTGACTTTAATGTATACAATCTACGGAGTTCCGGCCTCCTCGGGTATTTCAGCCGGACATGCCCGCGTACTTACCCGTTCTGCAGACAATCCGGCCTTAGAACGTCCATGGTCTTTGGATCCGGAAGCGGAAATCAGCTTTTTTCACCGTACGCTGAGGTTATTTTCAGAACGATTACGTCAGACGGCAAATCCATCTTTGGATCAGCAACGCGATCTTTACGGAGCAACGGCAGGTTACCTCACTTCAAAAGACAACGTAGCAGCCGTAATAGAGTACATACGCTCAGGCGACACCGCTGCCATGGCCGCCCGTCTTGTCTATATTCAGGGTTTAAAGCGTTTTCGTTTCGTAACTTCTGCAGACGATCCTTCCTCAACTCAAGAACTAAGGGCCTTGGAACTGTTATTGCGAGAATTCGTACAGGCTTTATTCATGCGCGGGATCACCATCACGGATATGCCTACTCTGACTGAAGACACCGTAATTGTGGCTAAAGCACTGACACCGGCTCAATTGCTGTCACTTGATACGCGCTTTGTCAAAGGAGTTATTCTCGAACAGGGACGCGCTTTCGGACATCTTGCCACAGCATTGCGCGAACTTTCAATTCCTTCCGTATTCGGTGCCGTGGGTGCCGGTGAAATTTCAAACGGCAGTCAGTTACTCATTGACGGCAACGCCGGATGCGTGACGGTAGACGCTTCTTTTGAAACCTGCGAAGCTGCCATAGCCCGTCAGGGTTTTTTCAACGATCCTACGGATGACGACAGCATCTTGCCTCTGACCGTTTCCTGTTCAGTAGGAGCTTCGCAAAGTCGCAGAATAAATAGCAGTTACACCAATTACGGTTTGGGACTGCTGCGCTCTGAGTTTCTGTTTTTAAGCTGGGATCATGAACCTGAAGAGCAGGAAATGCTGGAACGCTTCA